>NZ_JBMPOW010000017.1:0-174801 GCF_049340205.1 Undibacterium sp. Ji49W
AGCGTATTTCATCATGCGTCAGCAGTCATCAAGCGGCTGCAATAAAGACCGAATGTATGGCTGCAATCGACTACGTCAGGTTTAATTTGAAAATGCTCTTGCAAATGGGGGGCGTCCATGTATGCGCCCCGCGCACCGTCTCGATGAATCGGAGTGACAGGGTGGAAAATGGTGCGCGTGGCGCACCCTACGGGGCGACACGCACATCTTAAGTTGAGCCTACCCCTTACTCGGCAAGACTTCAATCGTGATTTCCTTGCTGGCGATGTAGTAAGGCACGTGCTGATGGTTGGCGAACATCAGGCGTAGCTTGTGTTTGCCGGGCGGCAGGTTAAGGACGGTTTCGGTTTCGCCTTTGCCAAAGTGTTTGTAATGCTGGTGCTGGTATTCTTCAGCGCGGTCAAAAGGAATGGCTTTTTTGATGTCTTGTGGCAGGTCAAGATCAATCAGGATGTGATGATGGCCGGTACCATCAATCTTGCCTGCTTCCACCGGTGCGACACCCATGCCAGAGACGGAAAACACGGCCCTGAATGGCGAATGTACTTTGTCACCATCACGCAGGTTGAGAAAATACAGTGTCTTGTCACCCACAGGAAAAGGCAGGGTGCGTTCTATCGCACTGCTGCTACAAATGGTGGAGTCTGGTGTATTGACGATAGCGACGGGCTTGGTGTTACTGGCTGAATAGGTCAGGCAAGGCAGAGTCAATAACAGTGCTGCCAGGTAGCTGATACGGGGTGCATGAGGTTTTTTGAATTGAAATTTCATGATGTTGTCTCTGCTATGGTAATAGTTCAAGTCAATGTACAGGTAAAACAGTCGTGGCAGTTCTTTTCTTTTCTTCAAGTTGCCTGATGCATGCACGGGTATTGCCTTTAATTACCCTATGAAATTACCGTATAAACACTACCCTATAGCGATCAGGCCCGCTATTAAATCATGGCCTGCCTCTGCGGCGAAATTGATTATGTCAATCCTGGCCATTGACATTGGCTATGATCGATATTGCGTGATCCCGGTGAAATGCTTGAGTGACGAAAGTACCTTCGACTAATTCGAGTACTCCAGATTATTGCATCCGCCCATCAATACGCTCTGCCACCGCCAGCTTTGGCGCGTTGACCGGCGAACTGCCCTTTTCCAAAACCGGTCAAATTCCAGTGACCGGACACGCCACCTGTCTTGAGATTGATTTTTCCATCAAAACTGGCTGAACCTGCTAGCCCCTTCCCTGTCATTTGTACGACACCGTTGGTCGATACTTTACCGGTTATCGTGAAACTGCTATGGGCGGTGCTGGAATCGGCTGAACCAAAGATGTTGCCGATGTGATCAACATGGATATAAAACGTACCTGTATCGGCACCGTTGTAACTACCGTAATAATTGCCAAGAATACCTGTATTACCAGATTCAGTGGCGTCACTTTGTGACAGCTCCCTGGCTAGTGATGCGACCTGTGAGCGAAGTTGGGCAAGATTGATTGTGGTTTTGTTGGGCGCATCCGCTTCGACGCCTGCGCTTATATCGGTAATTGATTTTGCTATTGCAACAGGCGCGGGCAATTTCTCGATGGATGCTGGACTCGCAATCGCCTTGGGTGATCGCACAGATTTTTTTTGGGAAGCAAGTGCAAGCTTTTGATGCACTGGTCTTTCATACTCAGTTTTTTGTATCAATGGATTTGCAGGCGTCGTCGCAGGTACCAAAAAGGCTACTGCCGTTCCTGGTATATCTTTGTCTGTTTGAAGGACATTGCTACGCGATAAAACCAGGAACAACAGGATATGCAGCACCAGAATGGCAATCAGAGGCCCTATCCGGACAGGGCTACTTTTATGCAATGCTTGCTGTACTGATACCATGCATGTATCCACTAAACAAAAATGCGGGCGCATGCACCCGCAGCCATTCACTTAGAACCAGTTTACGATCTTACTGCGCCAGCGGAAAATCGCTATTGATGATCTTGTTGCCGATATCGCTGACGCTGGTATCGGAATTCGACAGTATCACGACACCCTTGCCAGCTTTTTTATCGAAGGCAATATAGCTGCTGTAGCCACCTGTCCTGCCTTCCAGGCCCAGGATGGAACTGTCGAATTTATTATTATAGCCACCCCATACAAGCAAAAGGCGGTTGCCTGACTCGAACGGCAACTGCAGTTTATGCATGGTGCCATTTAGGGCTGTCTTGGTCTGGTCCATGTTGGCAGCAAGGAATTTGAGCATGTCATTGGCAGATGAGTGCAAGCCGCCTGCACCTTCGAATGAAGTAAAGTTCCAAGCTGGTACGGTGGTAAATTGCGCTTTGCCGCTATAAGCCGTTGCCATGCGTTTTTGCATGTCTGCGTTGAGATTGACGCCAGTGGCTGTCATGCCCAGAGGTGTGGTGACGCGATTCTTGATCAGAGTGTCATAGTCTGTACCGGCACGCTGGCTGAGTGCCAGACCCAGCAAGCCATTACCAAAACTTGAATAGACGAAACGGCTACCAACATCGTATTTCATGTCGTAGCTGGACAAAAATTCATACGCCTTGCTTGCAGTAAAACCTGCATAGGGATTATCGCTACCACTCTGGGTGGAATTGCCGGGCACGGCAGGCAATCCCGAGCGGTGGGAAGACAAGTCAGCAATTGTGATTTTCTTCTCGTCGTAGTAGGGTACCCTGACACTAGCTGGCAGATAGCTTGCGAGTGGATCTTTTAATCTGATTTCACCTTTTTCCGCCATATTCATCATGGCCACGCCAGTAAATGCGCTGGTGATGGAGCCAATTTCAAACAGGGTATCAGCATCAACCGGGCGGCGCTCTGCCAGGTTGGCATAGCCATAGCTGATTACTCTGCTGCCTTTTTCATCGACAATGCCGACCACCATGCCTACGCCTTTCTTGTCGGTATCAATGCGCTGTTTGAGGATGTTCATGATATCTGCGTCTGACATGGATGTCGCTGCATGTGCCTGAATTGCCCCCAATGCCAGCGTTGCCATCAGTAATTTTACGGGGAGAAGGCGGTAAGTATTTTTCATGTTCAATGTGCTTTCTGATTCAGGATTGAGAAACCCGGACCTGCTCCTGGAGAGGTCACTGGAAAACTGTGCAAAGGCAAACTAGTGGACTGTGACAGTCCACGATTCCCTTCGCCGGTGCAGCCTCTTGCATGCACATGGCGCAATATAGGCAATACCTGTCTTGCAAGTGGCCAGATTGAGACGGAAGCGCAATTTAAGGGATTGAAACTGAAATTTTGAGGAACCAAATGCATCAGGGCTTAGGCAAAACCACCCCTTTGTATTGCAGCTCCTGGCGATATTAAAAGGTGTTGACGACCTTAACGTGCTGCTGTCAATGGCAGCAGCAGTCCGCTTTGCTGCAATACTTCACGCGTCATGGTGACGAGCGTGCCATCAGCCAGGCCGGGCTCCTGGCGTAAGTACGAAACGTAGTACATCAAGGGATTGAGTGGTGGCTTTACTGTCAGCACACGGATAATCCCGCTCTTGATTTCTGCATCGACCACGGCGCGTGGCAAGACAGCGATGGCATGGCCTGCGGCGACCAGCTTGATCATCATGGCCATGGAATTACAGATACTGAGATTTTCTGGCTCATGACCTGCCAGCCTGAACCATTCCATCACGACATTGCAGATCGTCGTTGTTGAAGGCATGGCGACAACCGGCAACGCGGCCATGCCTGAGGGATGAAGTGCTTGCTCGTTCAGCACGGTTTGGGTGGATGCCACCCATGCCAGGTCCACATGCCCTATCGCAACATCAACGACATGCGGTGCAGAGACGGGGTCACTGAGGATGGCGATGTCGAGTTCGCGCGCATTCAATTTGCGGCTGAGGCTGGCACCCACATCAATGGTCAGCTCTATGCGCACATCAGGGTATTGCGCTTTTAGCCGCCCCAGCAATTCAATCAGGCCGGACATGGCAGTAGATTCGTTTGCGCCTAGACGCAGCAGGCCGCGCATGGGGTTGCGCCGTTTGCTGATTTGTTCCAGGTCGTCAGACAGACGCAGCATTTTTTCTGCCTGCACCAGCACATCGCGCCCGACCGGGGTGATGACGGCACGGTGACCGCCACGCTCAAACAGCTTGAGGCCAAGGATGTCTTCCAGTTCCTGGATTCTGGCGCTGATAGTCGGCTGTGTCAGGTGCAGGTGTCTGGCGGCAGCATGAAAACCACCCAGCCGGGCTATCCAGTAAAAGGTTTCAAGTTGCTGCAATGATGGTCGCATGATAGATAAATCTTATCAACTATTGAGAATAGTTTCAATTATCTTCTATCAAGACTGCATTTTATACTGGCTGCACTTGCGGTCATCATTCCCTGCTGGCCCCTACTACCATTCTTATCATTCCTACCATTCATATTCTTTGGAGCAGTACATGCCCTCATCTTCTCTTGATTCTCAATCACCTACCCAATTGCGCCAGGCCATACGCCGTGGCGAATGGAACAAGGAAACATCGGGTATGGCACCGGGCTTTGTGCAAGTCAATCTGGTGATTTTGCCTGCGTCAGACGCAAGCGACTTTCATCGCTTTTGCCAAAACAATCCCAAGCCCTGCCCTTTGATTGCCATTTCTGAAGCAGGAGACCCACATGTCACTGCCCTGGGCGTTGATCTTGATATCCGCACCGATGTACCGCGTTACCGTGTCTTCCATCATGGCGAACTGGTTGCGGAACCGAATGACGTCATGGATATCTGGCGTGACGACCTTGTGACGTTTGCCATCGGCTGCTCATTCACGTTTGAACATTCATTAATAGAAAATGGTATCGCCATTCGCCACATAGAACAAAGCCGCAATGTACCCATGTACCGCACAACGATACCAACCACCCCGGCAGGCAATTTCCACGGGCCACTGGTCGTAAGCATGCGCCCGATGAAGGCTGCGGATGCGATACGGGCAATACAGATCACGTCGCGCTTCCCGGGTGTACACGGTTCGCCTGTGCATATCGGAGACCCGGCATTGATAGGTATCAAGGATCTGACGCAACCGGATTATGGTGACGCGGTGGACGTGCAGCCTGATGAATTGCCGGTGTTCTGGGCTTGTGGCGTGACGCCACAGGCTGCACTGGCAAAAGCCAGGCCTGCTCTTTGTATTACCCATGCCCCCGGTCATATGTTGCTGACCGATTTGCGCAACTCTGACTACTCCATTTTTTAACCAGCCCGGAGCAAATCGCATGGGCATACTGTATGGCCTGGTGGTGGCCATTATCTGGGGCGCGCAGCCGGTGGTGGCCACGTTTGGTTATCGTGCATCGCTGACGATACTGGACTTGACCTTATTGCGTTTTACCGTCAGTGGCCTGATCATGTTACCGCTGTTTTTACGGCGTGGTGTCTGGAATGCGGGTGGCATAGGCTGGCCCCGGGCGCTAGTGCTGCTATTGCTGGCCGGGCCCTTGTACAACATGGTACTGGTTGGTGGCTTGCACTGGGCACCGGCATCCCATAGTTCGCTCATCTATCCGGCGTTCACGCCTTTGTTCACTTCGATACTGGCCAGGCTGATGCTGGGCAGGCAGGATCGCATCCCGCTATTCGGACTTGGCCTGCTGGTGCTGGGTGTGCTGGTGGTTAAAATCGGCAGTGTGTTGCAGGCACCAGCCCAGGTGTATACAGATGCCTGGCGTGGTGATTTGCTGTTCATGCTGGCAGCACTGATGTGGTCGTTTTACACGGTCCTGATGCGACGCTGGAATACCGACCCACTGTCGGTAGTCAGTGTGATACAGGTCGGTGCCCTGCTTTACGTGCCCTTGTACTTTCTATTTGAAGGAGGCACGCTGTTTGACAAAGACCTGGGTGCCATCGCGGTGCAGGCAGGATATCAGGGCTTGCTGGTTAGTGTGGTATCCGTATTGCTGTTCAATCTTGCGGTAAAGCAGATGGGGGCCAAGGCATCCATGTTCACGGCACTCATGCCATTGGTTGGCGTGTCGCTGGCGATTGTGGTGCTGGGGGAAGCCATGAGCCTGTCCCTGCTGGCTGGTGCCCTGCTGATATCAGGCGGACTGTTTTTATCGTTGAGAACTACAGCCAGTACGCGGTAGAGTATTAACGAGAAGACACTTCATTTGCTGGATTATTCATAAGAGCTAGTACAATGTGCCTGCGCCATTGATACAATGGCATGACTGACTCGCTGACACCATAAACCCGAATGCAAACATCTTCTCGCTCTGCTTTTAGCCTGGCCCGCAAGCTTGGCATAATGACTGCCGTAATGGCCATGCTGGCCCCTCTGGCACAGGCAGAAATTTATAAATGGAAAGATGCCAGCGGACACACTCACTATTCTGAAAACAAGCAGGATGCTGGCAATGCCAAAACCGAAGAAGTAAAAGTCAGCACCCAGGCAGGCACAGGATCAGCACAAAGCTGGCAAGAGCAGGAACAGGCATTCAGGCAACGCCAGGCCGAACGCAAGCACGACAACACCAGACCCAGCATCAATCCTGGCTCCAAGGCCAACACCGGCAATCAGGTAGAAACGGATGCCACCCGTTGTGCTGAGGCGCGACGTCTGCTGCCGGCCATCAAGGAAGGCCGCGCCTATCACCGGACCATTTCATCCGGTACCAAAGCGGACGACAATGACCGCATGATAGCGGAACGGGACATCAGCCTGTTTTGTCACTAAAATTCAATGACAGAGTTGGCAAGTCCGTCATACACCTATTACGCCAGATACTTCATTGCATATGCTGGCTCGCCCGGATGGCCGCAAATAATCGCGGTCTGACATGGCGTGCTTGCTGCGTCAGCTGTCGTGTTTCATGTTATTGCGCAGAGACTGTACAAGCTGCATCTCCCCAGCCCGCCCTCTCAACATGCCCCTTCAGATACGCTTCCAGACAACATGTCTGCATAAGGTGTAGGATGCAGCCTGATTTATTACATTAGCGAGAATTTCTTTTGCCTAGCGATACCGACAACCAGCAAGCGCATGATGCCATGCCCGATGAACAGCAAATCATTCGTGAAGCCCGCCTGTGGCGTGACAAAGGCTGGACCGCCCGCGTCATTAAAAATGACGACGATGAGGGCTGGGCCGTCGCCATGATCAAGGATGGTGAACCAGAACCAGCCCTGGTCGGCCCCTGGACCATGGGCCGGGACAAGAAAAATCCGAAGCCGCTGGATGCCAATGCCTTTGGCACCCTGGTAAAAACCGCATCTGAAGTCATACGCCGGCATGAACAGCAATTGCATGCGCAACTGCACAAGAGCTTGATGGTGGCGACAGTCGAAGCTGATTTTAAAATCATGCTTGATATCGTACCGGATGAAGATGATCCCTACGCCTGGCTCAGTGCCCAGGATGCCAATAATGTGGAACTGGCCAAAGTCAGGGTCGCACCGAACTACAAATTGAACCAGCAAAATGCCAGGGCCTGGATAGCAGATGAGTTTCGCAAGCCGGAATAAATTATAGTTTTAAAACGGGACTCAGGGCTGGTAAGAATTGGAGATAAAAAGAATGGCATCGCAGGCAAGTTTTGTAGAGTTCATACTTGATCAACTAAGCACTTGTGAAGGCATTCTTACCAAGAAAATGTTTGGTGAATATGCCGTATATTCCGGCGAGAAAATGTTTGCCCTGATTTGTGATGACCAGTTATTTATCAAACCAACGGTCGAGGGTCGTAACCTGCTCGAAGCATCCAGTGCCTTGAGCGAAGCACCGCCTTATCCCCAGGCCAAACTCTGGTTTTTGATAGACAGCGATATTCTTGATGACAGAGACCGTTTGACAGCACTGGCCACAATAACGATCTCTGCGTTGCCTGTGCCTGTCAAGAAACCCAAAAAGACAAAAAGCAAAACCTGATTACAGGTTTTGCTTTTTCATTGGCAATGACAACCTGTCTGTGCGATTAGAAATTGTATTGCGCGCCTATATTGAAATTGGTTGCAGCCCTGCCTTTACCAGAGAAGGTACCGGGATTCAATTTTTCAGCCTCTGCCCGTAAGGTCCAGTCCGGGCTTAACTTATACGTCAGCCCCACACCAAACAAGGCCTTGTTTGAACGGAACGAAGAATCACCGATTGCAATGCCGGGAACGGAAAACGACTGCTCCTCTTTGACATTGGCTATGCCCAGTTTGGCAAAGCCACCAAAGGTCTCATTAAATTCCAGTTTGTAGATGGCGGCCAGGCTAACGCCGCTTTGTTTGACTTTGGAGTTAAACATCGCTCCAGGTGCAGCGACATTCCCATAAGGACTAATCGAAGCGGGATAAGAATAATTTGCAGAACCCAAAGAAAAATAGGCCAGTTCCACTGCAAAATTCTTGTCAATATTATAGCCACCAAAGACCTTGAAATTATTCGACTTGGTGTCACATGTAGTGGCGGAGCTGCAGCTCAATGACTGATCGCTACGACCAATCGTCGCACCGGTATAAGCCTGGGCAGAAGCAAAAGTATGTGCGGTCAGCGTAGCAATGACCACTACGGCAAGGGATAATTTTTTCATCAGCATGATAAGCCTTTGTAGATAAATGATTTTGCGTAAGCTCTGTCAAATCAAGCACGCCCCAGTTCAGCAACGGGTCTTGCAAAAATTCTGTCGCAGTAGGCAGTCGAGCAACGAATGACAGTAAAGGCAAGCGTATAGAAAGAAATAACAATACTGAAATTAATTTTGACAAGTACTGTATTTCGATCTCGTAGGTATCGTCCTGTCAGACATTGCAGACAGCCTCACGACATCAAGCACCGGAGAAAGAATGGCATTTGACCCACTGAAATTAAAAAACGCTTCCGAGCATTTTGAAAACAGTCTTAACCGCGTCATAGATGAACGGGTAGCGCCGCTGGTTGATCGTTCCATCGGCCAGGTCAGCAAGGAATTGTCAGATGTCATCCGTCAGGCGGGTGAACAGGTGGACAGGAATATCGCCCTGCTGTCAGACGAAATACATAACCAGCGCAGCATGACCAAGGAAGACATCAAGTCGCTCATTGATTATTCCACCGCACAGATAGGTGCCGCAATAGATCAGCGCATCATCGCCATCAAGCATGAAACTTCGACCCTCATCAACGAAAAAGTCGACATGCTCAAATGTGAACTGGAAGATGCCGCCATCACCAGCCGCAAGACCATGTATGCGAATGTCGCCATCTCCATTGGTGCGGCACTCATCATGGCGATGATTGGCCTCATTTATAAAAAGGTATCACTGGGCGAAGTCAATCTGCTCAATGTATTCCGGGTTTCGCTGTTGTCCTGTGCCACCTTTACCTTTGTGTTGTCCGGCCTGAAAGTGATACAGCGCTGGCGCGGCATGAAACGGGCAAAAAAAGGCGTGGCAACCGTTGCCCTGGGCTATTTTGGGGTCTTGCGCCCCAATGGTGCCGGCGGTTTGTTTGTGCTGAGCCTGGCTTTGCTGGCAGGCTGGACCTGGCTCTATCTTGGACATTTTTAACTTTGTCTGGCATTTATTCTTTCGATGCGGCAACAGCCCACATCAATTAAGCGTACAATCAAGGACTTCCACGATGCACCCTCGTCTTGCCTGAATTCACAAAGATATTCAATTTTGTGAACTTTGGCGTGTAGCCGATGTCATCCTCACTGGCAGACCCCGGTTATTCGCTGTTTTCAGGTGATGACAGCGCCCTGGTCGCTCATGATCACTATGCAAAACAAGAAATTCAATCCCGCTTTTAATTCCTATCTGATTTATGTTGGTGTGGCGATTGCCTCTGGCGGCGTTGCCTTGTATACACCTATCATTGTCTCTGAAACTGGCAAGGCGTTTTCCGGCTTCTGGGCTGCATCGATTTTATTCGGGCTGAACCTCGGACGTGTGCTGGGTTCTTATGCGGGTAGCCGTTTTCCCCGTCTGGCAGCGCATCCGCTGGCGGTATCAGGCAATATTCTGCTGGAAGGCATTGCCCTGTACTGCATGGCGTATTTGCAACAGGCCTGGGCACTGGCACTGTTTGCCTTGCTGGCGGGTCTGGGCAGCGGCCTGTCCTTTCCCGGTTTAAAAAATTATCTGCTGAAGCTGAAAGAACTCGATCAGGCCACCCTGTTCAGCAAGCTGGCATTTGCCATACGCATGGGCCTGGTGGGCGGCTATCTGACGGCCAGTTGGGTGCCGCATGAGCAATTGAAACTGGTGTTCCTGATCGTGCTGATCACTTTCATTGTCTACGGCCTGTTCATGCTGGTAGCCATGCGCGCCATCAGCGACCATGAGGCACACAGCGTTGCACTGGAACAACAAAACAGCATTGAGGTAAGCTCAAGCTCGTCGGCAAATACAGACAACGCGGACAGCGCAAACGTTGCCCCTTCGCAGCTACCGCTGATGTTTCATTTGTCAAATGCCGTGTTCTGGTGTTTTGCGGTACAGCCCATGATAGGCTTCAGCCTGCACATCCCCAAGTTCACACCCGAGATCCCGGTATCCACGCCCTTCTGGCTGGCGGCACTGGTGATCATTTTCTTCCAGATCCCCATCTCCAGTCGTGCAGTGCGTACGCGTGACCATTTCCGTTTTTTAAAGATAGGGTATACCTGCCTGTTTTTGAGTTTTGCACTGATGGTCGTATTTACCCACAGTGCAGCGGCAGTCGTCGCATCAGCGATTTTGTTGTCCTTCGGCCAGGTATTTTATGGGCCTTCGCTGGACGTGCTGATCGCCCGTTTCGCCAACAAATCGGCAACTGATACCGGCCGGCTGATGTCGCAGCAAATGTTCTATCAAAGCATGGGCACCATGGTCGGCAGCATGGCAGGCGGCATACTGTTTGATCTGGCCCAGACCCTGCACCTGCCTGGATTGAACTGGGCCCTGCTGGCAGCAGCCAGCATGGGCATGATGATACTCAGCAAGAATAAAATCCCTTCGCTCTATCACAGCGCGGGGCAGCAACCTCAAAACGCGAATTAAAGCGGCCGGGCAGGCTTCTTCCGAGTCTGCCCTCTCCCCTCTGCCATCTCCCTCACTCTTCCGCTTCCGCTCCGGCAAAAATACTGCACAGCCACCTGCCTGGGTTGTAGCAGTCATTTCCTGTCACGTCACTGCCGCATTCCTTTGTTGTATGCGGTGTGTGTCAAAAATGGTCAGTTATTTTGCTAACGCCAATCATGGAATTGCGTAAAATCCCGCTTCACAAGTTAATTTTTTTACTATACTATTGAATAATTAAATTATATTTTAAGCAATCAAATTCAGATCGTTGCATACTGGAAAACCTGTGTCGCCTGAATCAGCTTGCTTAAGGCTTTTGTATTTACTCTTCAGGACAAATCCGGATTTTCTCACGCAGTAAAACCTCAAAAGGATGTCATCAATGAATGCCAATTCACCCTTGCGCGCCGCAGCTCCCAGCCATCAGGCCACGTCACCGCTGGGATTTTTGTCTGAACTGGAAGGAAGCTGGTCTGGTCGCGGCTTTAACCTGATTGCCGTACCCGACAAGCAAAATGGGCAGGATTTTCGCCTGATCCTGAATACGACGACGGAAAGAATACAGTTCAATGCCATCGGTGGTGCGGTACCCAATCGTGGCTCGGCCCAGAATGACATCAACATCTTTGGTCTGACTTACCTGCAACAGGTCAATGATGCGCAAACGATGGAAGGCATCCATATCGAACCCGGCATCTGGCTGAACGTACCGGCAACCACAGCGCCACCGGGCAAACCCAGCATAGTCCGGCAATCGACCATACCGCATGGTGACTCTCTGCTGGCGCAGGGCACAGGCTTTGGTGCCAAAGGCGGCCCGCAAATTGCACCGGTCAGCGCCAAGCCCACCGGACCGGGCCTGGCGCACAAGATGCTGGGCTATCTTGATCCGTACACGTTGACGAAACTGCCACCCGGCATGAAAAAGGAATACATCGTCAACATGAACCAGGCACTGGTGGATGCCATACAGGGCCAGAACATCATCAGCAATACAGTGCTGTCAGTCGCCTCGATACCGGTAGGCGGAATTGTGAATATCCCCTTCGTGACCATCAATGCGAATGCCACCAAGATGGAGGCGATTTTCTGGATAGAAACGGTACAACGCCTGGATGGCAGCCATTTCCTGCAACTGCAATACACGCAAACGGTGATACTGAATTTCCTGGATATAGACTGGCCGCATATCTCCGTCGGCACATTGATCAGGACATGATGCCTTGATGCAGAAAAGCGGTGCTGGCAGCCCACATTGAACACAGAGAGGACATGCTATGAACAGTGACAAACACTTCGATGTGATCGTCATCGGTGGTGGCCCCATGGGTCTGTCAACCGCCTGGCACTTAAGCAAGCGCAAGGTCACTACCCTGGTGCTTGAACAATTCACCTTCATCAATCAACTGGGTAGTTCTGCCGGGGTTTCAAGACAGTTCCGCATTCCTTACCCTGATGAATACATGGTCAAGCTGGTCAAACAATCCATCCCTTTTTGGGATGAATTGCAAAGCCTGACACCGGCACCACTGATGGATGAAGTCGGTACCTTGTGGTTTGGTGACCCAGATGTACATTCCACCGAGGGCAATATCAAACAGGCAGAAACTGCCCTGAAAGCACAGAATGTCCCTTACACCACCGTCAGCGCTCGCGAGCTTGAAAGTCAATACCATTTCAAGGATCTGCCATCCACCTACACAGGCCTGTTCCAGCCCCAGGGTGCCAGCATAGACCTGAAGGCGACCCAGCAAACCCTGTACAACTGGAATCGCAAATCCAGCCTGGTGACATTGAAGGAAGAAGCGCCAGTCACAAAAATAGAACATCGCTATGATCAGTTTGAAGTGACTACGCCATTGGGTAATTTCACGGCAAAAAAACTGGTGTTGGTTCCGGGGCCGTATGCCGATGCTGTTTTCAAATTGCTCAAGTTTCAGGTTGCTGCCACTTACTGGAATATGGCATCAGCATTTTATAAAAAGACTTCACCGCAGGTTCAATACCCGACCTGGTTCGTGTTTCAAAATCCTGTGGGCAGCAATGGCAACCAGTTTTATGGTTTCCCTGAAGTCAGCTGGAATTATCCTGGTTATGTACGGGTTGCATCTGATTTCGTGATCACACCGCTAGACTCTCCAGGACAACGCAGCCTGGTGCCCAATCCGCAAGAGCTGGCCTACACGGCAGAGTGGGTTAAAAACCATATGTCGGGCCTGGACCCGGTACCGCATTACACCTCCACCTGTCTGGTGGCATTGAGCAAAATCCCCAACAAGGAATTGCTGATCGATTTCGCCCCGGCCTATGTGCCCGCACACAAGGACATCGTCATTTATGCCACAGGTTGGGCAGGCAAATTTGTACCACTGCTGGGAAAAATACTGGCAGACCTGGCCCTGGATGGCCACACGCCATTTGACATCTCGCATTTTTCAACCGGCTACAAATATTTTACGCAATTGAAATAATGGGAATGAGCAGCCAAGCAAGCATTCACGATAGCACTCATCGACTCAACAACAACGGCGACACGACATCATGACAACCAAAACCTATTCCATCTTCGGGGCCGGCGCAGCTGGCCTGTACACTGCCTGGCGTCTGTTAAGCGGACAAACCAGGGAACATGAACATCACAAGCTGCTGGTCAAAGGTGACAAGCTTGAACTGTTTGACTGGGGCAAGTACGATTTCAGCAAAGAAGACCACGGCAGCCGCGCGCCGGGTGCCCGCGTCTGTACCTGGCATTATCAGGATGACCCCGGCAAATCGTATGTGGAACTGGGTGGCATGCGCTATTCGGAATGGAATAGTAAAGCCAAGGATGCAAATAATGGCAAGGCACCGGGCCACAGACTGGTGACAACCGTGATTGCCAAGCTGGGGCTGGATCAGTATTCAGTTCCCTTCAATGAATCTGACAATCCCCTGTATTACCTGCGCAGCGAAAATTTCTACCTGCAAGATGTGACTTCGCGTAACCCCGCACCCTATAACGCCAACAACTATCTTGCCAGTCTGTCCCCGAATCAGGGGTTTACTGTGGTTGAAGACCTGGCCGTCACCGCGACCATAGGGCCACAAACCCGGCGTGAATGGGATCACTTTTACCAGCATGGCAAAATCACGGCTGAATTGCCGGAATCATCCATCTTCCAGAAAGGTGACAAACTCAAGGATATCGGATACTGGAACCTGATGTTTGACCAACTGGGTTCTGAAGGCTATAACTATGCTGCCGACGGCAACGGTTACACATCGAATGTGATCAACTGGAATGCCGCAGTGGCTTTCCAGGCCAATAATGAATTCACACCCGGCAACCAGTACAAAACCCTGACGACCGGTTATTCGGGCATGTTCAAGACCCTGTTCGAAACCGTCAAACAACTGGCAAAAGACAAGGGTGTGATTTTTGATTACCAACCCAACCGCCGCCTGCATTCCATACTCGACATCGATCATGTCATCCACTACAACATCGCCAACCGCGATAACCCGAACAAGAAATCTGCCAGTGGCACCACCGATGCCGCCTGGCTGGCCATGCCGCGCTATGCACTGGAACTGGTGGCACAGGCGACACGCTATGAAAGCCACGCCGGGCTGGATGTATTGAACGCGCAGAAAGTACAGTTGTACATGGAAGCATCCATCATGCAGCCTTCGTACAAGATAGGCATGTTTTTCAAAGACCCGTGGTGGCTGACCCAGGCCAGCTATGCACCACAACTGACCAGCTATGAAGTCACCAAGGATGTCTTGCTGACGCTGGAAAAACAGCAATTCCCTGAAAGGTATTTGCTGAAAATTGCCAAACCGGCAGTGGATGCTCAGGCAGAGATCATGAACACGCCATATTCCAGCGCCGAAAGTCTGTTGAAAGTAGTCGAGCAGCGTCTGCAGGAGCGCCTGACCGTGCCACAGGAAGAACAACTACTGGCAGCCTCAACACGCAATACCATAGGCCCCAGCGTCACGGATAATCCGGTGCGCATGGTAGTCTATTTTGGCAACAATGCCACCGACAAGACGACTGAACCGGTGTACGGCCTGCTGGCCGCCTATGACGATGAAATGTTCACCACCTTCTGGCAAGAACTGGAACTGGGACCAGATGAGCAAAGGCATATACCCATATCTGAAAACACCGAACCACTGAAAGGTCCGCGCAAGCTGCCGCCACGCATGCTGAAGATGGTGCGCAAGCAGTTAGCAAATATTCATTTCGGCCCGAATGCTGATTTTACTGCCGTGCCAGAACCGCTAGACGCCGCCTATATAGACTGGTCACTGCCGCCATTCAATGCAGGCTATCATGCCTGGGCTGCGCATTATGATATTGGCGACGTACAGCAAAAAATCCGCAAGCCTTCACAACTGATACCGGGAGCGGATACCAATATCTTCATCGTCGGTGAAGCCTATTCAAATGACCAGGCCTGGGTAGAAGGCGCTTACTGCACGGCAGAATCGGTATTGAATGATTTCTTCGGTGTCATACCGCTGATAGACAACACCCATTATCCCTTTATCTGCTCGGGCAAATAAGCAGGTTCTCAAATTGACGGGCCCGGCTAGCGGTCCCTAATGCATCTCCACCGCGCATTTCCACCGCGCATTTCCAACATGCATTCACAAACACAATGCGGGCACCGGATTCTGGTGCCCGTATCGTTTTCACCGCCTTCGTCCTGCAAAACACTACTGACAGAAACTGACACTAGCCGGGCATACCATGGCCAGGCCTTGAGCACATGGCTCAAGGTATTTACCCCATGTCCAATATTAATTATCAGGAGTGTCATTTCATGTTTAATCCCGGCTATATTCTTTTGTATGTCTCCAGTCCACAAGCCAGCGCCGCTTTTTACAGCGAATTGCTGGGTTTGACGCCGATAGAAAACTCGGACACCTTTGCCCTGTTCAAACTCACTTCCGGCGTCATGCTGGGCTTGTGGTCAGCTGCCACAGTTGAACCGGCAGCCACCGCCGTTGGCGGCAGCGAACTGGCTTTCAGCGTCGCTGACAAGGCTACCGTTGATGCCACCCATGCACAGTGGGCAGCACGCGGCCTGACCATTGTACAAACCCCATGTGCGCTGGATTTTGGCTACACCTTCGTGGCACTGGATGCAGACGGTCACCGCCTGCGCGTTTTTACCCCGGGCTGATCATGGCACGCAACTGGATCGCAGTTGCCTCGGCTGACCACGTGCAAGGTGGTCAGCGCGATGGCTTCATGCAGGTATGCCATGGCAAGGCTGCTCCTTTGCGTCGCCTACAGGCTGGCGACAGAGTAGTGTATTACTCCCCCAGCCAGGTGTTTGGCAGCAAGATCAAACTACAGGCGTTTACCGCGCTGGGCATCATCCAGCAACGCTCAACTTACCAAGTGGACATGGGGGAAGGATTTCAGCCTTACCGTCGTGATGTCTTGTGGCTGCCGTCGCAGGTGGCAGCTATCCACCCGTTACTGGACAGAATGGAATTTTCTGCCGGCGTGCGCAACTGGGCTTACCAGTTCCGCTTTGGCATCATTGAAATCAGCAGCCACGATATGGACATCATTGCTGCCGCCATGCAGGTAAACATGGAAGTGGCTATGAATGCGCATGTGGATATGCTGAAGGCCGGGTTAAGTACTACAGGCCAGCTCAGCCTGTATTTGCCTTAGCTGCTTGTCTGTAGAATGCAGCCAAACTGGGCACATAGTCGTTTTTGTGCCCATTGCCATGGAATATAGCCGTGTTGACCAGTAGTTGTGGCAACATCTGTGTTTTCTGCGTTTTTGTAGTTTCAATGCAGTTTCCATAGAAAGACTGGCTTGCAGGCATTTCAAAAACATCCATTCCATTTTGCATTCCTGTGCAGGGGCCTGTTGCACACGGGCCTGCTATTGTCTGTACTTGCTGCATTGCCAGGTTTAACTGGCTGTGAGCAAACCAGGGGCGGCAAGACTGTCACATTGCTACCCTGGTTGAAAATGCACGAGGCAGACAAAGCGACGGGCGCTGCCAATGGCAACAGCAAGTCGTCAGTGAGCTATTCAATCCGCCAGCAAGAAAAATGGTGGCTGGTTTCTTTTCCTGTCTGGAAAGACCTGGACTATGACGAAGTCAGTATCATCGACGATAAAACCATTGTGCTTGCCCGGTCAGTCAGCTTTGCCAAGGCCATGTCTGCCGATACGCACGCCAGGATCATGACTGAACACGATAGCCGTGGCATTGATGTCTGCACGTCCTCAACGGCCATCAATGCACCAGTCAATGTCAGCTTCATAGACTGCACGGATGTCAGTTCAGACAAGAAACGCATCGTCAAACGCCTGAGCCTGAACGGTAAACTGATGCAGACTTTCAACATGCCAGCCAATGAGTGGGAAGACTTGCCAACACCGGCAAACATTGCCTTTTATGACGATGAACAACATCCCTATGTGCTGGAAACTGCCAAGGACAGTACCTACTGTCGCCTGATCATGCTGGGCAAAGACAAGAACGCCAGTTTTTCCATGAATGCAAAAGCAGACAATCACAAATGTACTGCGGCTTCAGACTGGGAAAAAATCAGCCTGAAGCATTTGCAGACAGCGAGCAATTTTGAAAGCCTGGGACAAAATTTGCAGATCAGGAAAAAAATTCCCGCGGCATCCCCGGAAAAACCTGCCTCCAAATAGAGAAGCACGTCATCCGCACGGATCGTGGTCGTGCAATTTATCGACACTTATCACCACTTATCGCCCGTCAAGGTTAAAATTCCTGTTCAGCTTGTGTTGCAAGCTAGGCTTGCAACTTGCTTAATACTCATAGAACACATCAGATGATAGTCCGAACACTCACTGTAATTTTTGCCATCATTTCCATTTAT
Organism: Undibacterium sp. Ji49W; assembly: GCF_049340205.1. Lineage (NCBI taxonomy): Bacteria > Pseudomonadati > Pseudomonadota > Betaproteobacteria > Burkholderiales > Oxalobacteraceae > Undibacterium > Undibacterium sp. Ji49W. The sequence continues at coordinate 17,859 of NZ_JBMPOW010000017.1, forward strand.
CTTGGCATCAGCAATTTACAACAGCTTAATGTCATGCGCATACCAGACACTGAGTTTGAGCAGATTGATGGTACGGTCGTTTTGATGGTGCATGGTGTTGACGATAATCCAGGCTATGTCGTGACCGGTGGTTTTAACAAGCAACTGATACAGATCACCTTTTCTTACATCGTCAATGGCGTCGAAAGAACAGCCGATACCATTTCCCCCATCTGTAGTCGTTGCGAAGCACATCATGTGTTGAGAATGACGGGCCTGAAACCAAATGAGCTGGTACCCGGCACCCCCATACGCGTCATGGTATCCAAAACCGATGTCAACAAGGCTTATCTCGCCTTGCCAACTTCGGGTGAAAAACAGTCACAGATGTGGACAGTTTTCCTGTGGCTGATTTTCGCCCCCGGCATGGCCCTGCTCTTCTATAAGCTGGAAGGCAGCAGCAAAAGGCCGGATGAGACTGCTCCTGATAAACCTGCGACCTGATGACAGGCCATCAGGGCCCGTCATAAAACGCAACAAAACAAAACAGAACAAACAAAACGAAATGCACACCCGGCATAATTCATTCGCAGCAATGAATGCCGGGCATATTGATCTGGCAACGCACTCAGGAAAATCTGCGCGATCAATCCAATCCACCTTATTTTGACGATGAAACACACTCCCCACGCCTTGCAAACCATCGCCATTCTGGCTGTCACACAAATTCTGTCGTGGGGATCACTGTATTACGCCATCGCCATCCTGGCACCAGAAATTCAAAAAGAAATGGGCTGGCGGGCCGAACTGGTATTTGGTGCATTTTCCTGGAGCCTGCTGGTGGCGGGGATGATCGCCACCTATTCCGGCATGCTGCTGGACCGCCATGGTGGCAGGCTGGTCATGGGTATGGGTTCGGCCACTTGTGGCCTGGGCCTGATACTGCTGAGCAGCGCACACACACTGCCGATTTATTTTCTGGCCTGGAGCATACTGGGTCTGGCCATGGCGATGACGCTGTATGAAGCGGCTTTTGCCACCATCACCCATCATTTCACCATCCACAGCCGGCAGGCGATTTCTACCCTGACCTTGTTCGGTGGCTTTGCCAGTACCGTGTTCTGGCCGCTGACACAAAAACTGAACAGCATGATCGGTTGGCGCGACACCTATCTGGCTTATGGTATTGCCCAGCTTCTGGTATGTCTGCCTCTGCATTTGCTGTTGCAAAAGAAAAGAGCTGTACCTCACGTAGAGATAGCAAAAGCAAAAACAGCACCAGATACCCAGCGCAGTCACAGTCTGCAAGAAGCCTTGCGTAATCCTACTTTCTGGAAACTGGCATTTGCTTTTTCTGCAAACAGCTTCGTTTTTTCTGCGCTGTCGGTACACCTGATTCCATTACTGGGCCAGGTGGGTCACCCGGTTACGCTGGCAGTATTCATGGCAGCCCTGATAGGCCCGATGCAGGTCGCAGGCCGCATAGGTGAGATGACGCTGGCAAGAAATGTCCTGCCGCAAACTGTGGGCAAATTCACCTTCGCCGCCTTGCCGGCTGCGCTGTTGACGCTGATATTATTTGGCACGCACGCCTGGGCAATCGCGCTATTCTGTGTTTTTTATGGCTTGAGCAATGGCATACTGACCATCGTACGCGGCACCATCCCGCAAGCCCTGTTCGGTACAAGAAACTACGGTGCGATTTCTGGCGCGATGTCCGGTCCGGCGCTGTTTTCAAAAGCCGCTGGCCCGCTGATCATTGCCAGCCTGGTGCAGCACGCCTCTTCACCTGATGTCATTTTTGCCTGTCTGCTGCTATTTTCGATTGCTTCGCTGGCGTTTTATCTGGCGGCATTGAAGACAAGGTAATTCAGGATTTCACCTGCCCCAGGTTTTTTCCTACCCCAGGTTTTCCTACGCCTGGGGTTTTCCTACCCAGTTTTTTATCACCTCTTGTATTGTGTATATTTCCTGGCATCCCCTTTGACCAGAGGTGCAGGATACTTCAAGGCATTCAGGGCAATTTTTTCCTGGCAGGCGGCAAACAAATCCACATCCAGGGTATCCGCCAGCATGATGAGATAATTCATCACATCTGCCATCTCATGACGGATGGCGGTTCTGGCCTGTTCATTCAACTCTTCCGGTTTGCCGGTAGGCAGCCACTGAAAATTTTCCAGCAACTCTGCGGCCTCAACCGTCAATGCGCTGGCCAGGTTTTTGGGTGTGTGAAATTGCCCCCAGTCACGCTCAGCCACAAATTGCCTAAGCTTGTCCCTGACAATCAGGCTGGCATCTGTTGGCATATCTTGAGGCGTAACTGTAGTGGTCGTTGGTAAGGACATGATTTTTCCAGGCAAATGCTGATCTGTGCTGACCAGCATTATGCATCATCATCCGCATCTAACTACCATCTAGCCACCATGCAGCCATCACGTACCCCATCCAGCATTGCCGCCAGTTTCTGCTGACTCTGACTCATTACACTTTTTCGCGCCATGGCATCAGCCCAAAAAGAAATCTTTTATTTTTAATTGCAACAATGTTGCATTTAAAAAGAGACTGCATTATTATAAGAAAATGCAATTGTGTTGCAAATAGATTTTCGTTTTGGACTGAAAAGTCGTCTGTATCTAGCTGCCAGATATGGTGGCGGATGTGGTGACGGATATCGTGACTAATATCGTGACGGACATCGCTGCTTAGTCATCGATCTTTACCAATGGCATGCTGATATGCAGATGGACTGCCTGACTCGTCAACACAAGCACCACCAGCGGCTTATCGCCCATGCAATAAGCTGTCTGTAACTACAGACAGTTTCGCGTCACGATAATGCCTGTTTTTTTAATTCAATAATGCAACAAAGTTGCATTTAATCATGGACCCAAGACTGGTCTATACAAACAGGACATGATGCCATGCCACAGAACCCCTTATTGCCAGTAACCGTGCTATCAGGTTTTCTGGGTGCAGGTAAGACTACCCTGCTTAATCACATACTCAACAACCGCGAAGGCAAGCGGGTCGCTGTCATTGTCAATGACATGTCTGAAGTGAATATCGATGCCGACCTGGTGCGCCAGGGTGGTGCCGAGTTGTCACGTGCCGATGAAAAATTGGTAGAGATGAGCAATGGCTGCATCTGCTGCACCCTGCGTGAAGATTTGCTGATAGAAATCCAGCGCCTGGCCAGTGAAAATCGCTTTGATTATCTGTTGATAGAGTCGACCGGCATATCCGAACCCATGCCGGTGGCAGAGACCTTTACTTTCCGTGATGAAGAAGGCCGCAGCCTGTCCGATATTGCCCGCCTGGATACTATGGTCACGGTCGTGGATGCCTATAATTTCTTGCGTGACTACGCGTCGGGCGACAGCCTGAACCAGCGTGGCAGTTCCATGGGCGAAGATGATGAACGTACCGTCGTCGACTTGCTGATAGAACAGATCGAATTCTGTGACGTGATTGTTCTCAACAAGGCGGACATGGTCAGTGCTGATGATTACGCCAGACTCAGCATCATGTTGCAGGCATTGAATCCGCGTGCCGACATTGTACCGGCCAGTTTTTCCAAGGTCCCGCTGGAACGCATCCTGCATACGGGTCGTTTCAATTTTGAACAAGCCTCGGCAGCACCAGGCTGGCTGAAAGAACTGCGCGGCGAACATGTGCCGGAAAGTGAAGAGTACGGCATACGCAGCTTTGCCTATCGCGCCCGCAGACCTTTTCATCCGCAACGTTTCTGGTCTTGCATTCATCAGGGCTTCAAGGGCGTAGTGCGTTCCAAGGGTTATTTCTGGCTGGCCACACGCATGGATATCGCAGGTGAATGGTCGCAAGCCGGTGGCATCTGCCGTCATCACGAAGCCGGATTATGGTGGTCTGCCATCAGTCAGTCCGAATGGCCGCAAGATCCCGATTATCAACAGCACATTCTCAACAAATCGATAGAACCATATGGCGACCGCCGTCAGGAACTGGTTTTCATCGGCATGGAGATGGATCAGGCAAGCATAGAGGCAACACTGGATGCCTGTCTGTTGACGACAGCCGAAATGGCAGAAGGACCGGTGCTGTGGGCCAGCTATGCCGATCCATTTCCATCCTGGTTACATAGCGACGACGATGGTAATGTTGATGAGGACAGTAATGGCGAAGACACAAATATCAGCAAACAGCATGAGGTCTTGATTCATGCCTGATGTTCAGCCTGGCGCAATGCTGCATACCCTGTCCAGAAGCTTTGTTTTTGAAGCTGCGCATACCTTGCAGCGCCCCCTGCATGGGGACAGCAGCCAGCGCATCCATGGTCACACCTATCGCGCCAGCGTACATTTGCAAGGTCAGCTTGCGTCAGACAGCAGCATGCTGCTCGACCTGGCAGTGCTGGACAGACATATGCAGAACCTGCGTCAACAACTCGATCACCAGTTTCTCGATGAAGTTGCCGGGCTGGGCCCGGCAACGCTGGAAAACCTGTGCACCTATATCTGGCGACAATTGCAGACAAATTTGCCGGCGCTGGTGAAGGTCAGCGTTGAACGCGGCATGACAGGCGACGCCTGCAGTCTGACATGCAGTAACACGCCAAACCAGACCGCAGTTACAGCAACTATCAATCCATGAAGCAACAGCACATCATGAACAGCAAAGAATTACCTGACGTCGCCCGACATGGCATCGTCAGCCAGCCCGGTGCACTGGACTGGGTTGGCATGCAGGGTGTGGAAATGCCGCTGCGTCTGGCAGAGACCAGTCAGGGCCATCCTGTTCACGCGCATATCAATGCCGAGGTCAATCTGCCTGACCCGGACATCAAGGGCATACACATGTCGCGCCTGTACCTCTTGCTCGACAGTTTTGCCGACATAGAAAGCCTGCGTCCTGCCAGCCTGCATGACTTGCTGCGGGAAATGGTCAACAGTCACCATGATTGCGGCACCAACAGTGCGCGTGTCAGTATCCGCTTTAATCTGTTGCATCGCCGCCCGGCCTTGCTGAGCCTGCATCTGGCAGGCTGGCGGTCGTATCCGGTCAGGCTGGATGTCAGTTTGATTGCCGGGGTTTTGCAATTGCAACTGGGCGTGTCGGTCTTGTATTCATCCACCTGTCCCTGCTCTGCCGCACTCAGCCGCCAGTTGATCAGCGCTGGCTTTATGGCCACGCTGGATCAGCGTAACACGCTGTCTGCCACCGAAGTGGCTGACTGGCTCAACATCAACAGCACGCTGGCGACACCGCACAGCCAGCGCAGCATTGCCGAGGTCAGCCTGCTATTGTCGTCAGACGCAACAGAATTTGGCATACTGCCTCTCATCAATCTGCTGGAAGACAGTTTGCAAACCCCGGTACAAACTGCCGTCAAACGCATCGATGAACAAGCCTTTGCCAAACGCAACGGGGCAAACCTGATGTATGTCGAAGATGCCGCCAGACGCTTGCAGCATGTAGTGAGCAGTCTCAGTGACAATGTAGAAATACGGGTACGGCACCTGGAAAGCCTGCATCCGCATGATGCCTATGCACAAAGCAGATCAGGCTCCCCGTTATTTGCCGGAGACTGGTCATGACACCTCAGACCGCAGCGCTGCCAGTCATCCTGATCCGCAATGCCATGATGGTCAATGAGGGTCAGATCAGGGCCGTCGATATGCTGATACGACAGGGGCGTATTGCCTGCATCGCCAGCCATATCGACCATCTGGGTCAACATGCCGACATACAAATCGATGCCGAAGGCCGCTGGCTGTTACCGGGCATGATCGATGACCAGGTACATTTCCGTGAACCCGGCATGCCCGACAAGGGTAGCATCGCCAGTGAATCAAGGGCTGCTGTGGCCGGTGGCATCACCAGTTTCATGGACATGCCCAATACCATGCCACCCACGCTGAGCGTGGATGAACTGGAGCGCAAGAAAGCGCTGGCAGCACGCAACTCCGTGGCCAACTATGGTTTTCATTTTGGTGTCAGTCACCATAATCTCGACACCATCGCAGCGCTTGATCCAAATTCGGTAGCGGGCATCAAGGTTTTCATGGGGGCGTCGACAGGGCAAATGCTGGTGGATGATCCAGTCGTGCTGGAACGCCTGTTCCGCATTGCTCCTGCGCCTTTACTCGCGCACTGCGAGCACACGCCAACGATAGAACACCAGCAAGCCCGGTTCCGCGAGCATTATGAACGCCAGCACAGCGAAGTGCCACCCGATTGTCACCCGCTGATACGCAATGCAGATGCCTGCTACCTGTCATCTTCATTTGCAGTGGAACTGGCGCGCCGTCACAACACCCGCCTGCATGTGCTGCACATCAGCACTGCGCGCGAGCTGTCCTTGTTTGATGCGGGTTCTGCAACCGACAAACGCATCACTGCCGAAGCCTGCCTGGCACATCTGTATTTTTGCGATGAAGACTATGCACGCCTGGGCAACCTGATCAAATGCAATCCTGCCATCAAGACAGCAGCAGATCGCCAGGCCTTGCTGACAGCCGTCGCAGATGGCCGCATAGATGTCATCGGCAGTGACCATGCACCACATACCCGCCGGGAAAAATCACGCAACTATTTTGAAGCACCTTCCGGCTTGCCACTGGTGCAGCATGCCCTGCCCTTGCTGATGCAGTTGTATGAAACCGGAAAAATGGATTTATGCACCATCGTTGAAAAAACCAGTCATCGTGTCGCTGACCTGTTTTCCATCAAGGACCGTGGTTATCTGCGCGAAGGTTATTGGGCAGATCTGGTCTTGCTGGAACGCCAGCAACTTGCCCAGAGCGTGCACTCCAGCCCCGTGCTGTATCGCTGCGGCTGGTCTGCCTTGCAGCAGGAAAGTTTCCATTACCGCGTCAATACCACCATTGTTTCTGGTCAGCTTGCCTGGCATCAGGGCCAGTTGCAGGAGCCTTGCCATGGACAGGCTCTGGCTTTTTCCCGGTAAAAACATGATAGCCATACCCTCTGGAGTTCACATGAAAAAACTGATACCCATCGCCCTATTCACTTTTTTGCAGTCACTGACAGCATGGGCCAGCGCCCATGAAGCCCACGAAGCCCACGAAGCCCATGTCCATGGCATTGCCACCCTGTCGCTAGCGCAGGATGGCAACAAGCTGACTCTGGAATTTGACAGCCCGCTGGACAACCTGCTGGGCTTTGAACATGCACCACGTACCGACAAGCAAAAACAGGGTGCCAGGGATTTGCTTGATCTGATGCACAAGCCAGCCACGCTGATCAAACTGACAGCCGAAGCCGATTGCCAACTGAATACCGTAAAATTGCTGGCCCCCATCCTGCAAGCAACCGGGAAGGCCAGCACCAGCAAGGATGAACACGCCAACCTGCATGCCGAGTATGAATACACCTGTGCCAGGGTAGCTGCATTAAAGTCATTGCAACTCAGCCTGTTTGATGCTTTTCCCGCCATTCGGCAGGTGGAAGCGCAAATGGCTGGCCCACGCGGGCAGGCGGCAGCCACACTGACGACCAAACAACGCCTGCTGACATGGTGACGTCAATGCAGAATGCAGACACTGGCCCGGCACTGTGTTTCAGCGATGTGCTGTTTCACTGGCAGGCCAGACAAGCGCCCTGTCTGCACATAGCAGACCTGCGTATCAATCGCGGCGAAAGCGTATTTTTACATGGCCCCAGTGGCAGCGGTAAAAGCACGCTGCTGTCACTGGCGGGCGGCATCATCACGCCACAACGTGGCCAGATCACCGTATTGGGTACAGACCTGGGTGCACTGTCCAGCGCAGCACGGGATCGTTTCCGCGTCGATCATGCAGGTTTTGTTTTCCAGCAATTCAACCTCATCCCCTACCTGTCTATGCTGGACAATGTCTTGTTACCTTGCCGGCTGTCCGCCAGACGCCGTCAACGTGCCAGCGAAGCGCACGGCAGCCCGCATGCTGCCGCTGCCGCTTTGCTGCACACCCTGGGGCTGGATGCAGGTCTATATCAGCGCACCGTTACCGGCCTCAGCATAGGTCAGCAACAGCGTGTCGCTGCGGCCCGCGCGCTGATAGGTCAACCAGAAATCATCATCGCCGATGAACCCACTTCGGCACTGGATGCCGACAGGCAAAAAGATTTCATCGCACTCATCTTGCAGCAATGCGCCAGCCATGGCAGCAGCCTGCTGTTTGTCAGCCATGACCACCGTCTGGCAAGCCACTTCACGCGTGAGCTGGATTTGCAAAGCATCAACCTTAGGGAGCAACACTGATGCCCTATTTTTTGCAACTGGCCTGGAAAAGTGCCTGGAACCGTCGCCTGACACTGGGGCTGATGCTATTCGTCATAAGCCTGTCCGTCTGTTTGCTACTGGCAGTGGAAAGACTGCGCAATGACGCACGCGAGGGATTTTCGCATGCCGTATCTGGCACTGATCTGGTGGTTGGTGCCCGCACCAGTCCGGTACAACTGATGCTGTATGCCGTCTTTCGCATAGGCGAAGCGACCAATAATATTTCCTGGCAAAGCTATCAGGACCTGCAAAAGAACCCTGTCGTCGCCTGGGCCGTACCCTTGTCACTGGGTGATTCGCATCGCGGCTTTGCCGTGGTGGGGACTACGGCTGATTATTTCAGGCACTTCCATTATGGCGATGGACAAGCCCTGCAACTGGCACAGGGCCAGGCTTTTGGCGATGGGCCAGACCATCTGTTTGCCGCAGTCATCGGTGCTGACGTGGCTGACAGCCTGGCTTACAAAATCGACACCAAAATCACACTAAGCCATGGCACCGGCGACGCGGCACTGGCGGAGCATGCAGACAAACCGTTCAGGGTAGTCGGCATCCTGGCGCGCACCGGCACACCAGTAGATCGCAGCGTGCATATCAGCCTGCAATCGATGCAGGCAATCCATCTGGACTGGCAGGGCGGCGCGCCGGTTCCGGGGTTTTCCATCGCCGCAGAATATGCACGCAAGTTTGATCTGCAACCCAAGGAAATTACCGCCGTCCTGGTGGGCCTGCATAACCGCAGCACGGTGTTTCGCCTGCAAAGACAAATCAATACCGACAGCTCAGACAGCTTGCTGGCGGTCTTGCCGGGCGTTGCACTAGACCAGTTGTGGCAAGTCATCAGCATCATGGAGCGGGTCTTGCTGGCGATGTCGTCACTGCTGGTGGTGCTGGGTAGTGCGGGCTTGCTGGCAGTCATGCTGGCCAGCCTGAATGAACGCCGTCGCGAACTGGCGATTCTGCGTTCTGCCGGTGCTGGCCCTGGTCATCTGTTTTTCATGCTGATGGCAGAAAGCCTGGGCCTGACTATCGCCGGTGCAATCAGTGGCCTGCTGTTGCTGGATGTGCTGACACTGGCAGGCAAGAACTGGATACAGATGCATTACGGCGTCCTGATCAAAGCCAGCCTGATCAACATGACAGAAATTCCTCTTTTGGGTCTGGTGGTGCTGACTGGCATGCTGGCCAGCCTGGTCCCGGCCTGGCTCGCTTACCGTAATTCTCTGGCCGATGGCCTGACACCCCGATTATAAGAACGATAGGAACGATAGGAACTATAGGAAGCGATAGAAAAATCATGAAACCATCTCCATCTAGCTACAAATTCTGGCTGGGCAGCACTTGCCTGTTGTTATTCATGCTGACTGCCTGGTTGTTGATGTCTGGCAGTACATCAGCCAAAGCAGCAGAAGCAGGCGCGCAATATAAACTCGGCGAAAGATTGCCGCAGAAAAAAGCTCCAGCACCAGTGCCAGAAAAATCAGCAGCCCCGCCGGCTGCTGTAGCCGGCGACAGTTTCAAGGAAATCACCTGGGAAGCCTTGATCCCCAAAAACTGGGATCCGAGCAAAGATTTCAAAAATCTGGACATGAACTTTTTGAATGATGGTGACCCACGCGCCATGGCAGCCTTGCAAGCCATGCGTGAAGCATGGGACAAGGCACCGGTTGAACCCAGTCTCAATGGTACACACATAAAAATCCCCGGCTTCATCGTGCCGCTGGATGGTGAGCGTGGAAAACTCAGGCAATTCCTGCTGGTGCCCTACTTTGGCGGCTGCATCCACACGCCACCACCACCGGCCAACCAGATCATTGATGTCACACTAGAAAAACCGGCCAAAATACAAATGATGGATGCAGTCTGGGTGACGGGGGTGCTGGAAACCACACGCAGCGACACCTCCATGGGTAGTGCGGGTTATCGCCTGACGGGGATGAGTGTCACACCCTATGTTAGAAAAAACGAACAACAAAAATGAACCGGCAGCAGGCAAGTTAAAACAGAATGCAAGCAAAAATAAGCAACAATAATTTCACAAGGTAAAACCATGCGCAAACTCAGTATATTGCTGGCGATAGCATTTGCTCTGTCAGGTCCGGCAAAAGCAGATTTCGCTATCCCCGGCTTTGAACTGGTCTACACCACACCAGCAGAAACCACATTGACCAACCCCGATTTACGCGACCCGGCCACCGTGTGGTGCGAAATGCTGGATGCAGCAAAAACAGATATTGATATCGCGCAGTTTTACGTTGCGGGCAAAACGGGAGAAGCGCTGGACAAGGTGATTGCCCATCTGGCAGCGGCTGGCGAACGCGGCGTGAAGATCCGTTTTCTGATGGAAGAAAAAGGTAAATCTGCGTCCGAGATGGCGAGCATAGAACGCCTGAAAAGTATTCCCCATCTTGATTTCCGCTTCATGGAGTTCGGCAAGCTGCGTGGACAAGGCATTATCCACGCCAAGTATATGGTTGTGGATAAAACCGTCGCCTATGTCGGCAGTCAGAATTTCGACTGGCGTTCATTAAATCATATCCATGAAACCGGCTTGCGTATCAGTGATGTGGCCATGGTCAGGCAGTTACACAGTATTTTCGACATCGACTGGCAGGCGCAGACCCTGTTGACCGAGGGTAAAGCGGTGCCCACGCTGAACCAGTCGGTGGTATTGGCTGACCAGTTCAAGTCAGCCTATCTGGTCGCCAGCCCGAATGCGTTTAACCCGCCAGGTGTCGGTGATTCAGAATCAGAACTGGTCAGGCTGCTGGCAACGGCTACATCTGAAGTCAGGATCACTTTACTTGACTATGTGCCGCTCAGCTATGCCCCCGGACGCAAGCGCCCTTATTACGCCGTGATCGACAACGCGATTCGCGCGGCGTTGGCACGGGGTGTCAGGGTCAAGCTCATGGTATCAAACTGGAATACCGAAGAACCTGCCATTCATCACCTGAAAAGTCTGGCCCTGCTGCCGGGCATGGAAATCAGGATTGTCACCCTGCCCCAGGCCAGTAGCGGCTTCATCCCTTTTGCTCGCGTCGTCCACAGTAAAACCATGTCGATAGACGGCAAGCTGGCATGGATAGGTACCAGTAACTGGAGTGGCGGGTATCTGGACAATTCACGCAATCTGGAAATCGTTCTGCGTAACGAAGCCATGGCAAAGCGCCTGGCAGAACTGCATGAACAAACCTGGCAATCGCCCTATGCGCAGCCACTGGAGATACAGAAAAACTATCCCAAACCTGTCAAAGGCTAAGTGCCTGAGCAGGCAACAAGCTGCCACGTCCGCTCTCCCCATTTTTAATTTTATATTTACAGGAAATTCCATGTCCCACAAGTTTTACCCCCGTCTGAGTATCCTGGTGGCTGCCACCTGTCCCTTGCTGGCAACCGCCGCTGACAGCAACACAGCAAACGACCAGGCTGGTAGCGAAGTGCTGATTCAGTCGCAAAGACAGAATTACCGCGGCATCTCGGCCACCGGTGCGACCAAGACCGATGCCTTGCTGGCAGACTTGCCGCAAAGCGTGCGGGTACTGACAGCAGATCTGCTCAAGGACAATGGCGTCACCAGTCTGAATAATGCACTTGACCTCACCAGCGGCATTGCCCGGCAAAGTAATCTGGGGGGCTTGTGGGACAGTTATGCCATGCGCGGCTTTACTGGTGACCCGAATTTTGGTTCCGATTATATGGTCAACGGTTTCAATTCCAGCCGTGGCTATAACGGCTTGCGCGATACGGCCAACACCCAGTCCATCGAAGTCCTGAAAGGGCCATCATCTGCACTATATGGTCGTGGCGAACCTGGCGGCACGGTCAACATCATGACCAAGAAACCACGCTTCAAGCCCGAGTATGATATCGACCTTAGCCTCGCCAGCCATCAGACATATCGCGTGGCCGCCGATCTGACCGGGCCAGTCAGTGAGAATATTGCTTACCGTATCAATGCAGCGGTAGAACAGGGCGACAGCTATCGCGACACTATCAGCAGCAAACGCAGTTTCGTTTCACCTTCGCTGGTCTGGTTAATCGGTGAGCGCACCACGCTGTCGTATGAACTGGAAGCCAGCGAACAAAAGACACCGTTTGACCGGGGTGTGCTGGCCGTCAATGGCAAACTGGGCCTGATACCGAATTCGCGCTTCCTTGGCGAACCTGGCGATGGCCCGGTAACCGTCAAATCCCTGGGTCACCAGGTCTTTATACAGCATGATTTCAACCAACAGTGGTCCCTGCAAAGTGGCCTTTCATACCGTGACAGTGAGCTGCGCGGTTTTTCTACCGAGGCGAATAATCTACTGGCTGATGAACGTACTTTACGACGCCAGCGCCGCTACCGTGATTTTTCTGCGACCGACCGATCGGCCCGCGTTGAACTGGTCGGCAAGTTTGATACGGCAGCCATCAGGCATAATGTGCTGCTGGGTATTGATAGTTATCAGTTTGACGACAGCCGCGTGCAATTGCGCCGCAATCCTTCAGCAACGAATGCGTATGCCATCGATATCTACAACCCCGTGTATGGCAAAACAGCCGACCCGTTGGCGCTGTCCGTCAATACGCTGGAAAACCAGAAAGCCCGTGGTCTCTACCTGCAAGACCAGCTTGATCTGGCCCCGCAATGGAAAGCGCTGTTCGGCCTGCGTAGCGACCACTATGACCAGACTCTGACCAATTATCGCGTTGCCGTTGCCACCAGCCAGTCGCTCAGTGCCACCAGCCCGCGTGCGGGCCTGGTGTATCAGCCCATGTCTGGTGTATCGCTGTATGCCAGCGCAGCAAAAGGTTTCCGTCCGAATAGCGGCATCAGTATCAGCAACACCGCCTTCCCGGCAGAAGAAAGCCGCTCGTATGAAGTCGGCGTCAAATTCGATACGCCGGACAACAAGACCAGCGCCACCATCGCTCTCTACCGTATCAAGAAAACCAATGTACTGACAACCAATCCGGCCAATACCGACTTTTCCATCGCTGCGGGTGAAGTCGGCAGCAAGGGGCTGGAAATGGATGTGGCGGGCGATATCATCCCCAATCTGCGCCTGTCAGCCGCATACGCCTATACCGATGCGACCGTCACCAAGGGCGACAATACCATTGTCACCGGCAGCCGTTTTCCGAATGTCGCCAAACATAGCGCCAATTTGATACTCAGTCAGTTGTTTTCCATAGGTACAGCCAGGGCCAGCCTGGGCGCAGGTATCAACTATGTGGGTGAACGCCTGGGTGACGTGGCGGTATCTTCCAACTTCACGCTGCCCGCCTACACCACGGTGAAGCTGATGTCGTCCTATAGTCCCAGCAAAGCCACGCGCCTGTCATTGAATGTGGATAACCTGTTCAACAAGCGCTATTACGCCAGTTCGTATAGTCAGCTATGGGTGGCGCCCGGCACAGAACGCAGTGTCAGTCTGAACCTGCACCAGCAGTTCTAAAACGATGAGCAGTCTTGCCACTACCAATAGAACCGAGGGCCGCATGCGCATCACTGCGATTGATGCCATGCGCGGCCTGGTCATGCTGATCATGCTGCTTGATCATGTGCGCGAAAGTTTTTACCTGCACCATCAGGTCAGTGATCCCATGGATGTCAGCCAGACCGAACCCGCCCTGTTTTTTAGCCGGCTGGCAGCCCACATCTGTGCCCCCGTCTTTGTGTTCCTGACCGGTTTGTCTGCCTGGCTGTATGCGCATTCGACTGCACCTTCGGCTGCATCTTCGGCTACACATTCAGCATCTGGCCCGCGCAATGCCAGCGGCTTCCTGATCAAACGTGGTCTGCTGTTGGTGCTGCTGGAATTGCTGGTGGTGAACTTTGCCTGGTCAGGACAATTTCCACCGCCTATCCTGTATCTGCAGGTGATCTGGGTCATCGGTCTGTGCATGATCGTACTGGGTTTACTGCATCGTCTGCCGGCCATGGTATTGGGGTTGACGGGTATCATCATCGTCGCAGGTCACAATGCCCTGGCCTCGCTCACGGTAGCACCCGGTGGTATTGCCCATGCCTTGTGGACAGTGTTTTTACATCGTGGTTTTCTGGTGGCGGAAGGTGCAGTCAAGATCAAGGTCAGCTATCCTCTGTTACCCTGGATAGGCATTATCCTTTTGGGTTATGTGGCTGGCAGGCTGTATGCAAATGACATCACGCCAGTGCGACGCCAGCGCATGCTGACACTACTGGGTGCAACGGCATTGCTATTGTTTGTAGTATTGCGCAGCCTGAACGGCTATGGAGAAAACCTGCCGTGGCAAACAGGTGAAGACAGTCTGCACAGTATCATGTCCTTCCTGAACCTGACCAAATACCCGCCCTCACTGGATTTTGCCTTGCTGACACTGGGTGCAGGTATGTTATGTCTGGCCTGGCTGGAAACCGGGCATGGCTGGCTAAGCCGCGTATGCAGCATTTTTGGTGCTGCCCCCATGTTTTACTACCTGCTGCATTTGTATGTATTGCTGTTCATGCAAATCCTGTTCGTCAACCTGTTCGGCGCCAACCACGGTAAGCGTTTTGGTGTCGATCATGTCTGGCAGCTATGGCTGATCTCCGCAGCGTTGATACCAGCCCTGTATTATCCCTGCCGCAGTTTTGCCCGCTTCAAGCGGCAATCCGGGCAGGCATGGGTCAGGTATTTTTGAAGTTGTTTTTTCCATGTTGTCATGCAAATTACTGTTTTTGGCAGACTGCTTTTTCTCTGAATTGAATGAGAAAATGAAACATATTAATTCAGCAAATTTTCAACAAATAAGCGAGCACTATCATATAATCAAGAGCGAAAATCACAGCTATGTATTGAGGCTTTTTTTGAAGCTTTTTTGAAGCTTTTTTGACTTGAATTTATTACCATTCTGGAGCAGACATGTCAGACAAACAGCAGCCCATTCATGCGGGAGAATCCGGTCTTCCAACAGATCCATCCCGCCGACGTTTGCTGCAAGGTGCAGCGGTTGCAGGCGTTGTGGGAAGCTTGCCTGTCGTGGGAGAAGCTGCTACGCACAAGGCGGATAAAATCGTAGCGGGTTCTCTGGACACCAAGCTGAAAGCACATATCAAGAATGTGGTGGTAATTTATCTGGAAAACCGCAGCTTCAATAATCTGTTTGGCAATTTCCCCGGTGTCAGCCAGCCGTTGTCGGATGTTCCTGCTTCTGTTTTTACACAAAAAGACAGAGATGGTACTGTCATGAATACCTTGCCCAAAATCTGGGGTGGGATGGTGCCGCGTGCACAAAACCTGGCCGGTAAAAACTATGTGATTGCTGAAGACAAGATCACTGGTCTGCCAAATGCGCCATTTGCCTTGAAGGATGCAGAGGGCTTGCCCCTTCCTGAATCAGTGATCACCCGGGATTTGTGGCATTTGTTTTATCAAAATCAAATGCAGATAAACGGCGGCAAAAATGACCGCTTCGTCGCCTGGGCAGATTCCGGCGCGCTAACCATGGGCCACTATGGCGAAACGCAAAAGAATCTGGACTTATGGAAAATCGCCCGGCAATATACGCTGTGCGATAACTTTTTCATGGCAGCATTTGGTGGCTCTTACTTGAACCACCAGTTCCTGATCTCAGGCAGAACACCCGAATACTTTGATGCGCCAAATACCCCGGCAAAAAAGAAAATAGCTGTCACTGAAGATGGCCCGACCGGGGTGAGACTGGCCATAGACAAAGGCTGCCCGCCATCAGCAATGGATGGCAAGCCCAAATTCGTCAGCGATGGCGCAATGACTCCGGATGGCTACGCAGTCAACACCATGGCCCCACCCTACCAGCCCAGCTATATCAAGCCAGCGCCTGGTGGTGATACCACATTGGCAGACCCGCAAGATCCAAGTACCTTGCCACCACAAAGCTATGACACGATAGGCGATTTGCTATCGCGTAAAGGTGTCAGTTGGGCCTGGTATGGCGGTGCCTGGCAAGTCGCCCTGGAATATAAGGGGGGCGGTGAAAAACCAAATTTCCAGTATCACCATCAACCGTTCAATTATTTCAGGCAATTCGCGCCAGGCACTGCGGCACGCAAAGAACATTTACGTGATGGCGGCCTGGGTGACAGCCCCATTTCCAACAAGTTTCTGGCAGACGTTATTGCCGGTAAATTGCCTGCTGTGACGTTTTATAAACCACAGGGCAATCTCAACATGCATGCGGGTTATTCTGATGTTGAATCTGGCGATCAGCACGTCGCCAATGTGCTGGAACATTTGAAGAAAAGCCCACAGTGGAAAAACATGCTGGTCGTCGTTACCTTCGATGAAAATGGAGGCTGGTGGGATCATGTGGCACCACCCAAAGGCGACCGCTGGGGGCCAGGATCACGCATTCCTGCGATTATTGTTTCCCCGTATGCAAAGAAGGGAAATGTCGATCATAGCTTCTACGACACGACATCCATCATGCGTTTCATTACCCGCCTGCATGGCTTACCCTTGTTAGAGGGGATCAAAGTACGTAACGCTGCATTTATTGAACGGGGTGCCTTGCCGCCAGGTGATCTGACTGGCGCACTGAGTTTCGCCGAACACCAGGCGAGTTAAAAACACCAGATGGGTATTACCTTTTTATTGGCAAGCTGGTTCCAATAAACGGTGCCCTCAATCAGTCTTTGATGTTTTAGAAGAGACTGATTGAGGTGTCCTGTTATTTTGGTAGCACCTCAAAAACCAGCAGTTGTGTCACCTGGGTCTGATCGAAGTTATCATCCGATACAAGTACAATGGTGTCATGGCCGTTGGGCAATTTACGTCCCCACGCGATTCCTTCTATATTGTCGATTTTTGGCAAGCCTGCTTCATTCAAATTCAAGATCAGTCTTTTTTGAACCGGTACATACTTTGCATTCTTCAATGAGGCAATCTCCTTGATGTCTGTTGCCCCATGAATATCCATTTCATACAGACGAATATAAAATTTGAAAACCCCTGCTGCGTCCTGAACACCGGATCGTTCCAGTACCAGCAGTTGATGTTCATTGACAGCAAGCACTTCAGACAAACCGTTATCACTGAACCGGCCAGGTGCGGCTACCGCCTGAATTGGATCAAGTGGATAGGCATATTGTTCAAACACCTTACCCTTGCGGTCAAAACGTGTAATGCGACTGACCGCCCCTTTATCGACTGTGGCTACCGGTCCATCCTGATATATGGCTGTTTCCATGCCCAGCCAGAGATATTTACCATCCGGAGAAAAACTCAGTCCTTCGAAACTCAAATTATTCCGTGATCCGGTCTCTTCATTGGGTGAAACATTCAACATCGCAGGCGTGGGTAAGGTGGACAGGTAACTGCCATCCCGCTTCGCCTGTCTGATGAATGGATTAAGTCCCAATTTCCGGCTGCCTTCGCTGGCATACCAGATACTGTCATCCTGGGGATCGAAGCGTATCGATTCTATGTCTGCTACCTCACCACCTTCTTTTTCAAACAGCTTCGCATCCGGATAGTTTTTTCCGTTGGCCTGTTTAAAAAAATGCACGCCAGTCAGTGTCACTGAGGTAAAGGCATGCTGGTCATAATTCAGTGTGGCAGTATAAAAACGTGCGGGACTATATTCTGACCTGTCATCACTTTCCAGAATCCATGTTTCTGTACGTGCATCATAGTCAATTCCAGAAAGCCCACCGACCACGGTATCAGCGTAGATTGCTTTTAAAGGAATGCGCTGTTCACCAATGAAACGAAGACTGCCCACAGTATGTTGCACTGTGCTTTCCCTTGTCTTCTTCACCTCCTTGTTAGCTACTTTGCCTACAGTACTGTCGCTAGCGCAAGCAGAGATCAGCACAAGCGTGCACAGCATCACCAGTGACTTGATGCCTTGAATTGCAGATGCCATGGATATAGTCCGTCCAGATAATTTTGCCAATGCAGTCATATTATTTCCTCAACACTGATTACATCTAGAACTCATTTCATCAATAGGGATGAGTGCGAGCAAGGCGATTCGGGATGCAGTGCAAGGCGTCAAGGGTGACACTTGCAGCTAAGGCTGGTGCCTTAGCAAGCGGCACAACGCTGCAATGCGCCCGAATCGCCAGCTCCCGAAGGGTTTGTCTTATAACGCGTGCTGGACTGCGTTGGACTCGTTGTCAATAGACCAGCTATTGACTGCCTCGTCCGCCTTGCCAGCCCACGTTATAAGACAAACGCATCTCACCCCTATTGATGAAATGAGTTCTAATTAAAACATTCAAACTTCTCTCAATGACATCAGGAAAGCATGTTAATGGAAGAACGCACCAGCGTCAGCAAGGCTTCATCATGGACCTTTGTAATTGCCCATACATTTTCCTTGCGCCCTTCAATCTGGGAACCAAACCAGGACATGGCATACCCTTCGGTAGGACCAGGGCGGCAATCTATCGTTACAGCACATGGTTCACCGTCAAACAAGCTGCTGTCCAATAAATACGCGACCGGACAGGCATCGTGGAGCAGTGGGTCCAGTTTCGCATAGGCTTCCAGCATGTCGGCAGCCAGCTGGCCACAATGCGTGTCAATAGTTGAAAACGACTGTATCCACTCTGGTGACATGACCACCTGATGTGTCACATCCAGAGGAAACAGTACAAGACTGGCTTCCGCCGTGATGACAATTTCTGCCGCAACCGGATCTGCATAAAAATTGAATTCCGCTGCAGGCGTTACGTTGCCAGGACATCGCAGTGCTCCGCCCATGATGAGTAACTGCTTTACCCGCTTTAAAATACCAGGCGACAGGCGTTCTGCCAGTGCCAGGTTGGTCAGCGGACCTATCGCTACCAGCGTTATGCTTCCCTCTTCATGTTCCAGCAGCAATTCAATCAGGCGGTTTGACGCATGACCAGTCTGGACTGACCTGTCCGCCCCAAATACAACCCCACCCAGTCCGTCTTCACCATGTACCAGATTGCAGCGGGCTTCTGCATGGCCCAGTGGCAAGGCGGCACCGGCATACACTGGCACACGCATTTTTCCGGCGGCATCCAGTATCCGGCGTGCATTCCTTGCCGTAATTGCTACCGGGCGATTACCTGCAACCGTGGTCACTGCAAGCAGATCCAGCTGATCGCTGGAAGCTGCCAGGAACAGCGCCAGCGCATCGTCAATGCCTGGGTCGCAGTCAATAATGATTTTTTTCATGTTGTTCACTGCCCAGAGCTATTGGCAACAATAGTTCTATCCATGATTGCGACCAGCAATCGCAGCCAAAGCCAGCGCCAGCTTGTCAAGATCAAAATCGGCCTTATTCGCCTGCTTGAATTCCTGGACCAGATTCTGAGGCAGCTTTTCAGTACCAACCAGCGCACCGACAATAGACCCAGCCATGGTAGCGATGGAATCTGTATCGTTGCCTATCGATGCGCTCAGGGCTATCGTGCGCAACGCATCGCCTTTGGCATAAGCGACGACACCAAGGGCGGCTGGAACTGACTCTGCCGCCAGCACTGAATTGCCAACCATGCGCTCCATTCGGGTCAGGAAGGAATAATCGTTTGTCGCCTCTGCTGCGATGCTTAAGGCCATCTCAAGTCGCGCTATATATTGTGGACCAGCGACCATGCGCGCATGTTCACTGGCAAGCTGTTCACCAATATGTGCCCCCTCTATCGCGCCGTTGATCACATCATGGAGATTGTTTGATACCAGCGCTTGCGACACTGCTGCAGCGACAGAGCAGGCAGCAGAAATGGCGACATTCGTGTCATGGGATGGAAGACAGGTAATCAAAGCCTGACGACATGCCGCATCGGGATTTCCAGGGTATATCAAACCAGCTGGAGCAACCCGCATTGCCGCCCCATTGGTGGTACCGACAGATGTCATCTTGCGGCGGGAAGTGCCAATCACCCCGACCAATGCGGTATCGCTTCCCTCTTGCAGCGCTTTGACTATACCGGCAGTACTTGGTCCCATGAAACTGGCCTTGGGACTATTGCTTGCCCAGTCCAGCAGGCAGGCAACCCAGCCTGCCTGATCCAGCGCGCCATCAGCCGCTATCATTGCACGCGCCAGGTAATACATCTGGCTGGCATCGTCAGTGACTTCTCCGCGTTTACCGGCATTTGCACCCGCAAAGGTATCTTCAGGCGGAATGTCGAAATCAAGCACAAGTCCGCCATATTTTTTAAAAATCTCTTCTATGGTCCACTGTTCAGTCGGCGCACCCAGTGCATCACCCATGCCTGCCAATAGCAGCGAAGCATGGATCCGGTCCTGGAATATCAGCTTGTTCAAAAATTGCTCCTTCATTTTATTTTTATCCTCTTAAGAAACAGATAGTTTTCTCTGGCGCATGCCAGCAAAAACGAGCACGATAACCGTAATGACAGGCGGTATCATGTACACCAGTTGCGTAGGAATTTTGAACATTCCCAATTGCGTCGCCAGTACCGACGAGGCACCAAACACACAGGCAGCGATGAAGGTTCCAGGTGCAGACCTGCGGCCCAGAAAAATCGCCGCCAGGGCCAGGAAGCCACGACCTGCCACCATGTCTGACTGGAACAGGGACAGATAACCCATACTCAAGTAAATACCGCCCAGGCTGGCCAGAAAACCACTGAGGAAAAAACCCAGGTACTGGACACGCTTCACCGGTATGCCTGCGATGAGAGCCGCGTCACGGTTTTCTCCTACCGCACGTAACCAGGTGCCATATTGGGTACGTCCTAAAAACAGGCGAACCAGGACTACACTGGCAAACGCCAGATACAGCAAAACATGGTGGCCCTGTCCACCATCTCCGTTGAGCAATACGTCCAGTGGTGGAACGCCAGCCAGACCGGGGATATGAATAAGAGGCAAGCTTGGGCTGTTCAGGCTGGCGGTCGAGCCTTTGTCACCGACTATCGATACCAGCAAAAACACGGTCAGCCCCGCCGCGAGAATATTGATGGCAATACCTGCAACGATCAGGTCTGCTTTCAATTCAAGATGGAACACTGCCAGCACGCCAGTAAGAAACAAGGCAGCCAGGATGCCTGCAAAGGCGCCTGCCCAGGGATAGATCCAGGGCGACAATCCTGGCAACCATGTCTGGCAATAAACCGATACGATGACACCAAAAAATGCGGCGACCAGCATGATGCCTTCCAGTGCTACGTTGATACTGCCAGCCAGGTCAGAAATCAATCCACCCAGCGCAGCAAACACGATGGGTGTCGACGCCCGCATAACAGCCACCAGCATGGTGGCGGCAAATGTTGCCAGTGCAATCGCATCAAAGCTCATCATTTCTGGCCCTTCAAACGATGGATGTAATTGAATTTTTGCAGAAAAGAATTCCAGGATTGTCTCAGCCTGGAAGAAAAGCCTGCCGGTATCAGGTGCTCGGCAACAACGAACAGAATGATCAGGGCCTGGACGATCTGCACTACTTCGCGTGACACATCGGTCGTGCGTTCCATCGCCTGGGCACCGGTACGAAGATAGGCATAGAAAAATGCTGCCATTGGAATTGCCTTCGGGTCATTGCGCGCCAGCAAGGACACGACCAATCCATCAAAGCCCAGCCCCGGCGATAATTCAACCGGTAGCCGCTTTAACAGACCGTTGCTGATGTGCAGGCCCGCGAATGCAGCAAACGCGCCGCCGAACGCCATGGAAAGAATGATGGAGCGCGTTACCGGCATACCCACCCGACGGGCAAAAGCCGGGGCAGAACCAACGGTGCGTATTTCATAACCTGTCGTTGTACGCATCAACAAATACCAGGCTGCGAATACAACAAAGGGCAGCAGGTACAACATGGTGCTGACATTGGTATGCGCGATCAGACCCGAGAAGATGGCAGAAGAAGGCAACACTGGCGTTACCAGAAAACCGGCCCCGGGGTCACGCATGTATTCAGAGATGATCAGGCGATACAATTGCACGGCGATCAGATTGAGCATGAGCGTGCTCACAATCTCGTTGACCTGGTAACGCGCTTTCAATACCCCGGGTAGCAGGCCCCAGGTGAAGCCGGTCAGAATGGCCGCTACAAAAACGATGGGCAAAAGAAAAGGGAATCCATCGCCCAGATAAAGACTGACCGCCGCCGCAGCCAGTGCCGACAAAAACAATTGTCCATCTGCACCCAGTGAAAACTGACGCGCCCGGAATGGAATGGCAACGGCAAGACCGAGAAAGCTCAGCGTAATGGTATCTTCAATGACAGAACCAAAACGCACCATGCGCCGCAATTGCCATCCATGCAGATCGCTCCAGCGGATTTCAGGCAGTGGCCCGGTAAGCATGGTCAGGTAGGCACGGACAGGTTCCTTGCTGACCGTGGCAGTCACCATGAAGCCAATCAGCAAAGCACAAAACACGGCGAAAACCAAACGCAGACGCTGTTGCCAGACCGGATCGACATGCCTTGCCATCGAGGGTGAGGCATTACTTGTGATGATGTCCGTCATGCCAACACCTCAACACTTTCTACACCCGAGGTCACATTCAAACCGGCGTCGGCTCCTGACTGGCGTTTTGCCCCTGTCATATAAAGTCCCAATTCATTTGCGCTTACCTGTCCACCGGTAAATTGACCGACGATCTGACCCTGCGCCAGCACCGCAATACGGTCGGAGAGCGCAAGGATTTCATCCAGTTCAGCAGAGATCAATAATATGGATGCTCCCTGATCGCGCAATTCGATCAGGTACTTCCGGAGCATGTCACTGGCACCAATGTCGACTCCACGCGTGGGTTGGCAGGCGATCAAAAACAGCGGTTTCGTGGCGACTTCCCGTGCAAAAACCAGTTTCTGCATATTCCCGCCTGACAGCGCACCAATGATGGTTTCTGCCGATTCGGCGGCGACACCGTAGTAATGAATGAGCTGGCTGGCGAAATTCCGGATGCTCGCTCTGTTCAGGCTCCCGAATCTGGAAAAAGGCCGTTTATGGTAATCAACCGCCATGACATTTTCTGCAATACTCATGTCTGCGGCAACACCATCATGCAGCCGGTCTTCCGGTATGTTGGCGACCCTGTGCGAACGTGCTGAACGCACCCCCTGTCCTGTATAAATATGCCCGCCTATGGCCGCATGCCCCCCGGAAGGCCGGCGCGATCCACACAAAACTTCGGCCAGAAAGGATTGACCATTGCCTTCGATGCCGGCAATACCCAGTATTTCTCCCGGTGCGATATCGAACGATATATTCTGCAAGACATGTCGCCCGTCATCACGAACCACGCTGAGATTGCGTACGCTTACCAATGGATCAAGCGCATCTCTGCTGCTTCTTTGAATCTGGAGCGGCGTTAATGCCTTGCCTACGATCAGTTCAGTCAGTTCAACTTCACTGACGGTTTTGGCATCGCCCTGGCCTACGACTTTTCCGCCACGCAGTACGGTATAGCGGCCCGACACCTCGCGCACCTCTGAGAGCTTGTGGGTGATGATCACGACCGTCAGACCCAATTCAACCAGCTTGCGTAGTGCGGTGAACAGCGCACCTGCCTCTTGCGGTGTCAGCACTGCGGACGGTTCATCCAGCAGCAGCAGACGGGCACCACGATACAAAGCTTTCAGTATTTCAACCTTCTGTTGCTCGCCCAGCGACAGATCTGCGACTGTCGCCAAAGGATCCACCTCCAGCCCAAACCTGGCCGAGACTGCATGCACATCGGCAATCGCTCTGTCATCGTCAACCAGCAGGCCACGCATGGGTTCACGACCCAACACGATATTTCTCGCCACTGAAAACGATGGCACCAATTTAAGATGCTGTGGAACCAAACCGATCCCAGCAGCGATCGCATCGCGTGGTGTACGGAATTGCAATTGCCTGCCTTCGAACAGAATATTCCCTGCATCCGGCTGTTCAAGACCATAAATCAACTTCATCAACGTAGATTTTCCGGCACCGTTTTCACCGACAATCGCATGGATATCGCCGCGCCGGATACCAAAACTGACTCTGTCATTGGCCAGAATACCGTTAGCGTATTGCTTCGATACGCCCGTCAATTCCAGGATGTAAGGCAGCTTGTTGTCAGGGTAATCAGTTTGCATGGTCTGCTCTATGGCATCAGGGCTTGCTCTTTACGGATGCGTCGCCGCTCGCAATGGGCATTTGTGTAAAAACACCAGGAACCTGGACACGTTTTTCAATAACTGCACGTTCTGCTTCATTGAGACTTTTCAGCACTTCCGCAGGCACCTTCGCCATGACGTCTGAATCGCGCGCCAGACGCACACCGCCTTCGGCCAGACCGAGCGATTCAATCTGTCCATATGCCAGGCTGCCTGCCAGTTGCTGCTGTACCGCACGTAAAATACCGACATCCACGTTCTTGATGACGGACGTCACTATCCGTGCTGCGCGTTGCGGATTAGATACCCGGTACAAGGCATATTGATCTATATCCACACCGATTGCATAGCGGCGTGCCTCTGCCGCAGCCTCATTCACGCCCTGCCCGGTTGCACCCGCTGCATGAAAAATAAGTCCCACACCCCGCGCATATTGCGCTTTGGCGATATCCTTGCCTGCGGCGGGATCAGAAAAAGAATTGGCGAACTGACTCAAAACCTGCACATCAGGCGATGCGGCTTTTGCACCCGCACGAAATCCGGTGAGAAAATCTTCTATGACAGAAATCTGCATACCGCCTATCACTCCCAGACCACTGCCAGGAACAACATCCGGCAAGCCATTCTGCATCAGCTTTTCAGCAAAAAAGCCAGCAAGATAAGCGCCTTCGTTCTGCCTGAAAAGCATGGAATGAACATTTTTACAGCGGCACTTCTGGTAATCCACTGCGGCATCAAATACCATGAAATGACTCTCCGGAAAATCTTCGGCAAGCTTTTGTACATAGGGCACCATGGCAAATGTACCGGTGATAATCAGGTCATATTCTCCGCTGTCGGCCAGATCCGTCAACGCGGCTTCCCAACGTGTAGGATCAACACCACCTTCAATGACCTTGGCAAATACGGGCAATGTTTTCCTGGCCTGGTCTATGCCATGCGCCGCCGAATCAAAGAAGGATTTATCCCCCAGTGTTCCGTTGATGAACAAGGCAACCCGCAGTTGCGCATTGCCTGGCTTGCGGATATCAGTACGCGCTGTCACAGCAAGCAACAGGTAGAGCAATGCCATAATTGCAGCAAAGCATGCCACCTGAAAAAAGAATTCTTTGACTATCCGCATTGCCGGAATCCTTCAATATGCCTGTGATTTTTGTATCGTACATTCATACAACATTTCATGGTGTTTTTTGGCGATGCGCTGCCGGTAGAATCTCGGCTGCGCAGAACGTGGTTCTCATCTTTTGGGCGAACCCTGGCGATTGAGTACCACGCTCTGACATTCTCCTCATCCTCAGCCAGCAAAGTTCTGCCCGGCAGCCAAAGCTAACAATTCAGACTGAAAATTCAGTCCAGAAATTCAAAAATGAGTACGCATCGTTACGAACAGCGTTCTCGGGCTCCCCAGAAAATATCGTCCTGATGTCAAAGGATTGGACGTTGTCAGCTCAGACCCCACACCGGCAAGATATTGTTTGTTAAACAGATTGTCGATATTGAAAGCGAGCTCTGTTTTGGTGAAAGCACCCAGGAAACTGCCATTCAGGCGATAGCTGCCAGAAAGACCAATCAGGGTGTAATTAGGCATGTACTCTCTGGGATAGAAATCAGGGCCGCCTTTGACAACCGTATTTGCGACGACATTGTAGGTACCGGCTGCTTTGCCGACATACTTGGCATTGGCAGTCAAACGCCAGCCGGCAGATGATTTCCATGTCACTTCGGCAAAGGCATTGTGCCGCGCCGCGCCCAGTACAGGGTCGCCAGCCTTAATGCCTTCCGCCAATGTATCTTCTACATAGTGCGCGTCATTGAACGCATAATTGGCATACAGTTCCAGATGTTCAAAACTGGCACGCGCAGTCAGTTCAACGCCGCGTGAACTAATGCCACCCAGATTCTGGAATGTTGTTTTTGCATCGCGAGAAAAAATATCTCCGTTAGGATTGCCATTCTGGATGGAAATGCGGTCACGGTAATCAATCGCATAGACAGTCATACCCAGCCCGTAGGGGCCTTTCATCCAGCGAATACCGGCATCCTTATTAATCGAGGTTTCTGGTTTGATACCATTCTTCGCATCGACTGCTGCCGTGCCTTCAAAAACACTATCGGGAATTGCGCTGAAGTTTTTTGAACCACTGACAAAGAATTCCCAATCGTCATTGATCCTGTACAGCGCGGCAATTTTCGGCAAAATACCTGAAGAAACCGACAACTGGCGTTCACCATTAAATTCAACCGGTGAGCTATAAGTTTCACTGAAGCGCTGGTAAGTCGCACCGATATCCAGCTCGAAACGATCATCCAGCAAATTCATCTTGTCTTGCGCATACATCATTCCTGCATTGGAATTGTAGTGACGATCTTGCGTAATCGAATATAAATTACTGTCAGAGTATGACGAACTGACGGTCGGGTCTGTGGTCTGATACCAGTTACGTGTCTTTGCACGGCTGATATGTTCGTACCAGCCACCTACCCTGAGCGAGTGACCACTATCGAGGTTGGTAGCCAATTCAGCCAGCGTACCTTTTCTATCCATTTCATAGCCACCGCGCCGGGTGGTCGCCTCGCGTGCGCCCCATTGACTGACTGGGTTCATGGCATATTTAGCCGCCGCCGGACAAGCACCAGCCAGGAGCCTGGCGCTGGCATCCGCAGTCACCACCGCACTAGCTATCGGGACCAAACCACCCGATGCAGAAGTCTGGTATTGATTCACATAACATTCCTGCACGGTAGACACAGGCGAACCACCAGGTGCCACGGCACTGTAGACCGTACCGTTCACTGGTCTCTGCTTATAGGGAACATAGAACCATCCATCGCCTTCCTGATGATGGAAATAGGGCTTGATTGTGAGCTTGCTTGCATCACCCAGCTTTTGAATCCAGTCAATGTGGGAAAATACTTCAGTGCTCGCGATACCGCGTGTTCCACGGTAATTTTGATCGATGGCCGGATTGCCGGTCCAGTGATCAGTCAAGCCGTCTGTGCCAGAATTGGTTTCAAAGTTTGATTTATAGAATGGCGCACTGACGGCACGCAATGCAACGGCATCATAATCATTGTCAGCCATTTTGTTGTAGCTGACTGTGGCGCGCACACTGGAACCATTGCCCAGGTCTTTCAGGACACGAATATCGGCATGATCGCGCTTGCTGCGGCCAGACTGATCTCCTGGCCAGGTTCTTACATATTCATGCGAAAAGTCGCCATAGGCGCTGATCCCATTATCAAACCGGCCAGTGTCGTAACGGACAAACGCTCTTTGATAGCCATAATCACCGATCGATATCTCGGCATCACCACCACGCTCCTTACTGGGGTCGCGCGTTCTGAAATCGATATAACCACCCAGGGCCTGATTGGAAGGTGTACCAAGATCACCGGCAGTCTGGGAAACATCAACTCTGGAAATATTTGCCGTATCCATCAGACGGTTTGGCATGGTTCCGCCATTCGACAGGGTCGAACCGTTAGGAATGCCATCGATTGATATACCGATCTGTTCTTTGTTCAGTCCACGCATGGACAGCCGCATTGAAAAGCTGCCTGTCAACGCATCACTTGACCCTACCTGCAAACCCGGCACCCGGGTCAGCAACTTGAGTGGATCAAGACCCGCAGGTTGTTGCTGTATGGTCTCTTTATCGATAACGCTATTCGCCCGGGCCTCGCCTTTACCCAGCACTTTACCGGTGACCTCGACAACGGTAACCGGATTTTCCGCCGATACAGCAGTAGCAGCAGTAGCCGCATTGACAGCCTCTTGCGCATTGGCTGCACCACCCCACTGAAACGCCACCACTGTTCCTGCCGCAAACATTCCTATCCTACGATACATGATACCCCCCGATTGACATGTGAAGTTTTCGATTCTTAAGCTAACTTGATTTGCATCTGAATTTCGACGGAAAGAAAAATAATGGATAACCGCTGAATTAATTTTATATTGGTATGTACCACTAATCAATAGAAAATTAAAAATTCTTTCTTATTTCTTCAATTCACCAATTAACCCTTGTATTTAATGGTTTATAACGTTTTCCTTGAAAAAATAATTAGAAAATCTCATACCTTATTCAGTATAAATATTTTATATTGGTACGTACCTCACAAATAAAAATGAGCCATTATTGCACCAAAATGATAGATTTTTAAGTAAAGGCTCCAAGGGATTTGCATGCTTGCAGAGAAATTTCTTGGTTGGTACGATCCAATGCACGAAAATCGTGCTTATTCCATAGAAAATATGTTAATTAGCTCTGAAATGTGTGAAAATTGGTATGCACCTTACATACAACTGATGCGGCCAGACCTCAGTAAGCTCAAGCCCATTCATTGACATGCAAGATGCAGCGGACATCAATACGAAGGCGAAAGCGTCCAAATCAGGAAATGTGCTTTTTAAAGGAATAGACGAAACCATGCGTACCAAGAGACAAAGTAGCGAGACCATCCCGACCAACCAGAATCCGGTCGAAAAATCGTCCGCCCCTCTGTATCGACAACTGGCCGAAACTTTGCAACTGCATATGGAGTCCGGAAAAATTGCACCCAATGAACCCCTGCCCGCAGAAAGAGATCTTGCCATCAGCTTTAAAGTAAGCCGGGATACCGTCAGAAAGGCTATCCGCCTGCTGGAAGAACGCGGTGTCCTGTATAGCGATCACGGGCGAGGCACTTTCGCGGCCCCAGCTGCCGTGCGCCAGATGTCCCGCTTCCTGGACAGTTTTTCAGAAGACACGCTCAAACGCGGCGGCACGCCGGGTCAGAAGATTCTGTCCATGGAAAACGTAGCAGCCAATATGGCAATTGCCAGCCTGTTGCATGTAGAAGCGCATGTGCCCTTAATGCGCATCAAACGTTTGCGTCTGATGGATGACGCGGTGGTAGGTTTGCAGGATTCTTATCTGCATCTTCCACAGGGTGCGCGGCTGGAGCGTAAAGAGCTTGAGCGGGCCGGTTCACTGTATCGCCTACTGATCGACAAGTTTTCTATCGAGCCGTCAGAAAGCCTTGAGAGCGTCGGCGCCATCGCCGCCTCTGCGGATGATGCGCTATTGCTGGGAGTGGGACCTGGCACCCCTCTGCTGGTGTGTGAACGCGTCATGCTGTCAGACAGGCGTGAACCGATAGAATATTGCGAAATGAAGTATGTCCCATCGTATCGCTACAAGACGCGCATCAACAAATGGAGTAATGGCTAAGAGACATTGAGGAGTAGGCAATGAGGAATGCGCAATGAGGAATGTGCGATCAGGAATATGATACCCCTGCAACGCGGCGTGCAGGGGCACTGAGAAACCGCGCCGGATTATTACACGTACAAAGCGAGCCTGGCGCCCACCTGTGCCCTGGTAGGCAAAGCAGAACGTGCCCCTGTCGCTTCCAGCGCAAAGCTGCCCGCAGCACAAGCAAATCGCAAGGATGCTGTCAGTGACAGACCATCAAACAAGGCCACGAGAAAAGCCCCATTAAAACAATCCCCCGCGCCAGTAGTGTCAATCACCGTTGTATGAAATGCGGCTACTTCAACCCCGACATCACCACTAACCGCCATTGCGCCATGAGAACCGCGCGTAACCACCAGTATCTGCTGTCTGAAATGGAGCCTCTCCTGCATCGCCTTCAACTGCGGCGCTTCATTGAAAATGCTCAGATAGGTCGCTTCATTCATTAATACGATATCGCACATCGCCATGAGCCTGCGCATATGCGCCAGGTCAGTGATCATGACTGCTTCGACATCAATGGCGATGATAACCCCGGCCTCGCGCGCCAGACCGTGGACAAGGGTAAATTCTTCCATGTCGTAAGGCATGGCATACAGTAAGCGGCTTTGCGTCAGGGCCTGAAGAAAAGATGATCCCAACGGCACAGTGCCCTGCATCGGTGAATAGATAAGGGCTTTTTCACCACTGCTCTCCACCATGATAATCGCCATTGATGAGGCGGTATCCGGAATCTTCTTCAGTTGCTCAAGCCCGACACCGAAGCGGGAAAATTCTCGCGTCAGCAATACCCCTTCACTGTCATCACCAACACGCCCATAAACTTGCGTCGGCAAACCCAGATTGCTTGCTGCGCAGGCCACATTCGCCACCGTGCCACCGGCAAATTGTCCGAGCCGACGGCCCAACACCTTCTGATCCGCACCAGGCGCATGATCAACGGCAAAAACCAGGTCGACATTAGGATCGCCAAAAGCCAACATATCCCATCGTCGCGGCGACGGCAATCCCATTTCTTCCAGCATCTGATTCTCCTTGTTTAAACAGCATTCGCTAGGTCTGTTGACAGATGGGGCCACTGCCCCCTTCCAAAAAATTCATATACGGTCAAAACCGCGAAGTGAATTGCAAGCCAATTATGCGCGGATTGTAATCATTGACGAAACCGGTCAGGTTGTTAAAGTCAATACCGCCAACAATTTGGACCCGATTCGTGATATTACGTCCAAACATGGCCAACTCGTATCGGTCGCCATTCCATTTGTAACCAAGACGCAGGCCACCAGTCAGGAGCGGCTTACCAGAGAACTCCGTCGATTTGTATAGTGTGAAATTGACCTGGCTGCGATAGACCCAGTCAGTATAGGCAAAAAACTCCCCGTTCCGATACGGCACGCTATAGCGCAATGTAAAGTTGGCAGCCCATTTCGGTGCCTGCGGCAAAGGATTGCCATCGATAAGCGCTAGCGTGCTGCCACCTGCGCTTACATAAGTAGGATTGAGCACAGTACAAGAGCGACATACACCTACTGCCAGGGCAGCATCGTCTATTCGTGTGAAGTTATAACTACCGCCCAGGGTCATGAGCAGGTCATCTGTCAAATACGCTTCAAAATCCATTTCAACACCACGGCCAACACTCTTTTTTGAATTCAGCAAGATTGCAGAATTTGATGTGCCCCCTACTGCCGTTAATTGCAATCCCTTCACATTGTAAGCATAGATGTCCGCATTTAAACGCGCCCGGCGCTGGAACAAGTCGGCCTTGAATCCGGCTTCAACAGAAGTAATGGTTTCGGGTTGCGCCACGGACATCGGGTTAAAAGATCCCGCAGGTTGAATCGTTGCCCCACGAAAACCAGTTGCAACACGCGAATACAGATTGGCTGTGTCAGACAATTTATAAACTCCACTGACATCCCAGTTAAACTTGGAAACAGTATTACTCGCTGCCAGCCCGGCAGACCGGTCAATATCCGAGCTGCCATCCGGCTTGTTAGATGCCTCTGTCATCAAATACTTCCGGTCTCGCGTGTAACGTAAACCGGCACGCAGATTGAAACGATCGCTGACATCATAATTAAACGAACCGAATACTCCCCAGGCATCATTTTTTTGATGTGAGCGTACGTCGCTGGTCAGCATACCAGCGGACAAGGAATCATAGCTATAACTATCTATCTGGTATTTTTCGTCAAAATAGAACAGACCGGTTTGCCATTTGAGCCCTGCATTTGGACTGGATTCAAGGCGAAATTCCTGGGTAAATTGATGGTGACCAGATGTTCCATCCGCAGATTCAACCGGGAATGGAATCAACCCCGGACCCGAAACCGGCGTAAACGCAGCACCATAGCCGCCATCAATATCCCCGCGACTGAATACGCGTACCGTTTCGTAGCCTGTTATCGAATGAAGACTCATATCCCCGAAGCGCCACTTTAGTCTCATACTGCCGCCGTAATTTTCCAGATGCTGTCCGTTCCCTCCATCAGTGGCCAGGCTACCGATATCAAAATTGGGGACAAGCGCATTGCTGCGCGGCTGAATGATATTGGCGCGAAACAAAGACGCGCTACCGTTCAGCGTCCGTGCGTGGATGTTGGCAAGCGCACTGAAATCGGCATTTGGCTTGTATAGCAACTGAAAGCGCATGGCACTGTCATCATATCCTCCGTAGCGGTTTTGCTCCCCTGTATATGAATTATCAATCCAGTTATCGCGATGCTGGTGCAATATGGAAAGCCTGGCCGCCAGGTCAGTCCCCACGGGCAGGTTCATGGCTGCCTCCAAATTAGCCGTATTGTGCGTGGCATCAGAAATGGAAATGTAAGCATTACGGTTAGGGGCAGGTTGAACCGAATCGAATTTGACTACACCGGCAGGCGTATTTCGTCCAAACAATGAGCCTTGAGGTCCTCTCAGCACTTCAACGCGTTCCAGATCAAATGCGGGAAAACCTTTCAGCACCGGACTTTCCTGTACCACATCGTCATAGATCAGTGACACCGGCTGAGAAGCGTTTTGGTGAAAATCCACGTTGCCATAACCACGAATGTAGAAGCGCGGAAAAGAACGTCCAAATGAAGATTCCACATTTAAGCTGGGCACCCTGCCGGCGAGCATTTGCATATCCTGGCCACCAGAGTTCAGAACAGCCAGTTGCTCATCGGCCACTATGGATGCAGATACCGGGACATTCTTGATATTTTCTTCCCTGCGCTCTGCCGTCACAGTAACCGACTGCAACTTCACCGCTGGTGCAGCGACTGCCGAAACAGTCGCAACTGCATCTTGCGCGCTTGCTTCGACCAACTTCCCGGACAGTACAAGCACGAAGCCATACGCAAGCATGCTTTTTTTATCAATATGATTTTGCATAACATTCCCCCTTGAGCAATTGTTGAAATCCCACATTCGATCACGCCAATTAATAATACACTGGTATGTACCATTTAATAGTTAACAATGCATATTGTGTTGTTTTTCCTGCGAAATTTACAATTTACATAGAATGAAATTACATGTGCATTAACTACTCTGATCCGCGTATCTATTTTTCTTGACAAAAATCATTTTTGGTACGTACCATATAAAACACCCAACCAACATTCATTCTGATATGCCTCTATCCACCTCAACTCCCGTCTTTATTACATTTACCGGCGCAGACAGCATGGATCTGATACCCGGGATGCAAGCACTGTCCAGTCAATATCCAGTTGAATGGGGCATACTCATTGATCCCGCACGACAAGGAATTCCTCTATTTCCAGATCACAAAACCCGCCAGGCGATGCAACGCAGCGGCCTGCGTCTCTCCGCCCATGTCTGCGGTGAACTGGCACAGGCGATTGCCGAAGGCAGAGATTCTGGGTTTGATTTCTCGGGATATTCCCGTGTGCAGATTAACC
This sequence comes from Undibacterium sp. Ji49W, assembly GCF_049340205.1. NCBI lineage: Bacteria > Pseudomonadati > Pseudomonadota > Betaproteobacteria > Burkholderiales > Oxalobacteraceae > Undibacterium > Undibacterium sp. Ji49W. Next base: position 51,275 of record NZ_JBMPOW010000017.1, read on the forward strand.
ATGGCCGCGCTGGCAGCAGCGAGCAGGAAATTCAAAACTGCTATTTGTTTGGCGTGCGTCATGGCGTGCGCCCTGCATTGCAATCCCAGGGCGTTTTCCCTGACGATGGCAGGGTGGACTGGCTCTATGATGTGTCTTTTGGAAATGGCATCAAACCGTCCGTGTGGCCACCGTTGCAAAGCGCCCACCCTTTCTGCGGCTTTTCTGGCGGCATTGGCCCGGCATCCATCAGGGATGTTTTGCAGAAACTGGTCATCACACCTGGCGCACCATACTGGCTGGACATGGAATCCAGCGTGCGCAGCAATAATCAATTTGACCTTGCAAAATGTCGCCTGGTCTGTGAAGCAGCTTTTTAGAAACAGTTTTCAGAAGCCACTTTTTAAATCCCGACTTGACACAGGCTATGGCAGCCTGTGTCCATGACAGTGGCAAGATCCAGATATTGCAATGCAAAAAATAGTGCTTACAAATTAAGCATTTAAGCGATAAAATGCAAGACCATATGCAAATGCTGCATTGCGCCAATGAAACCCCTGGGCGCGGCAGTAAAGCATAGTCGGTCCACCTTTATCCACTCTGGAGAGTTTCATGTCTTTGCTTACGGAACAATTATCATCTGCTGCCCAGAACCAGTTTGCGACACAAATCGCGGTTTTCCGGGCTTTCTCGCAATCTGCATTTGGTGGACTGGAAAAACTGATTGCCCTGAATTTCAATCTGGCAAAACAGTCATTCGACAATGCAAATACCGTCACGCATGAGCTCTTCACCATCAAAGAGCCGCAAGATATCCTGGCATTGAGCCGCGCCCACAGCCAGCCTCAGCTGGAAAAAATCCTGTCTTATGGCCGCGAGCTGGCCAGCATCACCAGCAATACGCGGGCAGAGTTGTGGCAAGCCGTCAGCGCTCCGACACAAGCCGCAACAATAGCCAAAATAGCGACAGCAGTTACCGTACCAACAGTAAAAGTCGCAACAAAAAAACCGGCTGCGGCAAAACCCATCGCAGCGACCAGGCAACTGCCTTTGCTGGCAGAACCAGAATCCAAATCTGCACCCAAGGCCAAGGTAAAAACCAACAGCAAGCCAGAAACAAAACCGGCAACAAAAGCGAACGACAAAGCTACCACTAAAGCTGGCGCGAAAACTGATGTCAAGGCCGAAGTCAAAACCGAAGTCAAGACTAATGCACATACTGGCAAGACCAGCAAAACCCCAATCGCAAAACCAGTCGCTGCCAAGCCTGTTGAGACGGCAAAGAAAGCAAGTCCTGCCAGGACTGGCAAGCCGGTTTCAGCAACAGCCGCCAAGGCGCCACCGGCAATAGCAGAAAAAATTACCGTAAAAACTACCGCAAAGAAACCCTTGAAAAAAGCTACAACACCAAGCAAAGCCAGCAGCGCTGACAGTATCACTGCCACAACGACTAGCGCGCCCGCCAAGGCAGCCCCCAAAAAAACCGCCGCCAAGCCGGTAGTCCCGGTTGATGCCGCCCCTGTCCAGACACCCGCAACAGCGGACACAGCAGCAACAACGGCAACAACGCCAGAGAAAAAATCCGCAGTGAAATTTCCTTTCCCTATCGCGCCAAAACTGAAAGCCAGCGCGCCAGCCTTCCCTGGTGCTGCCGCCCCAGCGTACAAGGCAAAATCCAGCTCTGCCACGGGTGCCAAGAAACGCGTACGTCAATAAATCAGCCCCGTTTATAAAAAGACCGCTGTCAGTGCTGATGCACGACAGCGGTCTTTTTACATGCACCTACAGTAAAACCACAATTACACAGTATTGAAATTGAAATACAGCAACTCCCTGGCGTCAGCACAGTAAAATGCATCATTGATCTTTGCATTCACAAAATGAAACTCTTTCCATTCACAAGTCTGGCAGCAATCTGGATGCTCATCCACGCTGTGCATACGGTGGCGGCAGAAGACGCCGTTACCGTCGCCTGGCGCATCAAGCCACCACATCAGTACATAGAAAACGGCGTCGAAAAAGGAATCCTGCTCGAACGTGCCAAACAGGTTTTCGCCCAGGCACAAATACCAGCCAATTTTGTGGAAGAACCAGCGAAACGCATCTGGAGCAATTTTTCCAGTGGCACAAAAAATTATTGCTCATTTGGCTGGTACAGAATTCCCGAACGGGAGTCGCTGGTGCAGTTTTCCGATATCTTCCACACTGATCCACCGCATACACTGCTGGTAAGCCCCGTCGCCATCAGGCAGGTGGCAGCCCATCGCAGCCTTGCCAGCCTGATGGCTGACCGCAGCCTGACACTGGGTGTCGTCGATGCCGTGTCCTATGGGCCGGAACTGGATGCCCTGATCAAATCAAGCAAAAACAGAATAGAACGCAGCACTACCCTGCCGATGATCATGGCACGCATGGTCGGTGCCAACCGCGCCTCCTATATGCTGATTGATCGTGAAGACTGGGAATACTTGAAAGACAAAGAAGACAGTCTGCATCAGAGCACGCAGATGGATCTGGCAGGAATGCCGGCAGGGTTAAACCGCTACATCGTTTGCAGCAAAGACATGCCACCCGAACAAATGCAGAGAATTAACGCGGCAATACAGAAAGTGTTCCGGGGCAAGAAATAATACCGGCCATCAGCTTGATCATGCTGTTTAGTGATGGCCAGATATCAAAGTGCTTCCCATTCATGTCTCAACAAGGCATACATCGCAATGTCGCCATGCTTGCCACGGCAGAAAATGGCGCCACGCGCAATGCCTTCTTTGATGTATCCACAATTGATGGCGACTTTTTCTGATGCAGTGTTACCCACACTCATGTGAATTTCGAGGCGGTTGATCAACAGTGTTTTGAAAAGGTAATCGGTGAGCAGTTTGACTGCCTCGGTCATGATACCTTTGCCGTGCAGGTTTTTGACGAACAGGCCATAGCCGATTTCCCTGGCATTGAAATACGGCACGGTCTTGAAATGAAAGACCCGCCCTATGATCTTTTCATTCTCGTCAATGATCAGAAATGTCTCTGACACATCCTTGGAGCGCGATTCATCATCAAATTTCTTTTCGGCAGTGCCTGGCAACATGATATCCAGCGGCAGATAATCGCCCTTGCTATCCGGATGGTTCATCAGATCAAGCAGGGTCGCCACATCTTCTTTCCGGACATGGCGCAGGTAAAAACAGCTTCCTTTAATCATGCATATACTCCTCTACAAGTATCCATAAGACATTGATGCCATCCATGCGAATCCGCTGCATGGGGTAGCCAATGAACAGGTATGGACATGCAAAATAAGGCAAGAGTTCCCGCCCTGCCCCGATCACCTGCATTACCGGGGGCTTACATTTCCAGCAGGCGCCGTTGCCGTTCTTTTTCTTCCAGGATGGCAGATTCGATTTCTTCCAGCACAGCACCGACATCGACCGGGCGCTTGTCGATGGCAACCTTGCCGGTCAATACGGTTTCCGGTGTCAACAAGCCTGCGACATACAGCTTCCAGATTTCCTTGCCGTACTGGGTATCCAGCAGTTCAGGGGCAAACTGACCAAAATAAGTCGCCAGATTGCGTACATCGCGTTCCAGCAGGACTGCGGCTTCGGTATTGCTGGCTGCGTCAATCGCCTGCGGCAGGTCGATAATCACCGGGCCTTCGGCATCGACCAAAATATTGAATTCAGACAGATCACCGTGTATCACGCCGGCGCACAGCATCAGCACTACCTGATGCAATAACTGGGCGTGATAATCCAGCGCCAGCACTGGTGACAGTTCTATGTCATTCAGGCGCGGTGCGGCATTACCATCGGTATCGGTGACCAGGTCCATCAGCAGCACGCCTTCAAAACAGATGTAAGGCCGTGGCACTTTGACACCAGCAGCAGCCAGTTTGTACAGAGCATCCACTTCGGCGTTCTGCCAGACTTCTTCCTGCATCTTGCGGCCATAGCGTGTACCTTTTTCCATGGCGCGCGCCTGCCGGCTGTTTTTGACCTTGCGTCCTTCCTGATACGAAGCAGCATTCTTGAAACTGCGCTGGCTGGCTTCTTTATAGACCTTGGCACAACGGATTTCTTCGCCACAGCGCACTACATACACGGTCGCTTCTTTGCCGCTCATGAGCTGGCGCATGACTTCGTCCAGCAAACCCTCTTCCTGCAAGGGCTGCAGTCGTTTTGGTGTTTTCATTCGTGGATGCTGCTCAGGCCTTGCGCGGCTTGCCGCCGGTTTTCACCAGTTTGACCGGTGCATGGCCGCGTGATTTGTTACGCAGTTCGTAAATAGCCTTGGCATCCATTTCTGCTCTTTCTTGCGTACGCATGGCGGGAATATCGTCATGCAGGGTAAAAAAGTCGGCAGCCTGGGCGCGCATCACGTGCTTGATGGCTTCATCGTCGCTGAGATCAAATCGTTCTGTCATTAAAGTGGTGACTTCATCCAGATATTCTTCATAGGTCATCATTGTATTTTTTCCTGTCTGTTATGAAGTGCTTGGCGCTGATGCATCAAATGGATATAAAAATAGCCATAAAGATACATAAGCTGTGCCAACTACACAATCATTGCTTTTGGCACAAGTGTATTTGGGCTGTGTCGACTACTGCTTTATCAATAAAGTCTGCACAAAGGTGAAGTATTGTACACGTGCTGTCTGCTCACAACGGTAAGCTGTGAAATCTCGGCTACAATGCCGCCTTCCAGGAAATATCCCACAAGAGTTATTGCATGAGCATAGTCATCCATGAGGCGCTGCGCGCCTATATCGACCCCCTGACCGAACACGAATTCGCCGCGCTGGAGCGCAGCATCCTCACAGAAGGTTGCCGCGATGCACTGGTATGCTGGGGTGACATCCTGATCGATGGGCATAATCGCTACGCCATCTGCCAGCGCCATGATCTGCCCTACAAAACCGTACAGAATGACAATTTTAGCAATATTGAAGACGTGCAACTGTGGATGATAGACAATCACCTTGGACGTCGCAGTGTGTCTGACTTCCAGCGCGGCATGTTGGCGTTGCGCAAGAAAGAAATCGTCACCAGCCGCATGAAGGCTCAGGAAGAACAACCCGCGCCAGATACACCTGAGAGCGAAGTTGCCGTTCCCGTCATCAAACCCACCCAAAGCCGCCAGGAAATCGCCCGGCTTGCAGGCATCAGCAGCAATGCCGTGGTACAGATAGAAAAAATACAAAAGGCAGCAGCACCAGAACTGGTACAGGCGGTACGCGATGGCACCATTTCCATCAGCGCTGCTGCGGCCATCGCTTCCCTGCCCAGTGACGAGCAAGTCGCAGCGGTAGCAGGTGGCCGCAAGGAATTGCAGCAGGCAGCCCGCCAGATCCGCGAAAAAGCGCGCGAGCACAAAGCACCACCCAAAGTCAGCGAAGCTGCTGCCGAAGTCACGGCAGAGCACCAGACTACAAGAGTGCAGACCCAGGATGAAGTCAGCACCCTGCGCCAGCAAGTACAAAACCTGCAAATGGAAAACAGTGAGTTGCAACGCCAGATCGCTGCCCTGAAAGAGCAACTGGCGGCCTGATTATCCGTATTGCCAACAAGTAGCAACCGCACAAAACCGTGGATAGGAAAATGGCAAAAAAGCGCGCAAGTTTGTCCAGCCTGTTTTTAAACAAGCCATCCGGTGCCGAGCTGGAGCATATGCGTCGCCTCGAAGCCTTGCAACAGGTGCATCAGGGCCGGGCTTTTTATGTCGATGAAGACAATCTGCGCATGATGTACCTGGACCCCAAATGCATGCAAAGCGTCATGAAACTGGATGCGCCGGATGAACTGGTCTGTGCCTATTCGCGCGCCGTCATGGGCTTTTTGCTGTTTCACCCCAGGCCTTCGCATATCCTGCTGATAGGCCTGGGCGGCGGTTCCCTCGTCAAATACTGTTATCGCCATCTGCCTGATTGCCGCATCACCGTGCTGGAAATCAATGCTGACGTAATCGCCATGCGTGAGCAATTCATGCTGCCAGTAGATGATGAACGCCTGCGCATCATCCATTGTGATGCCATCAGCCATTTGCAGGAACATGCCTATACCGCCGATGTCATCCTGCTGGATGCCTACGACGAAGACGGTCTGGTAGCGGCACTCAACACAGCAGAATTTTATGCCACCTGCCAGCGTCAGCTGACTGCCAACGGCGTGCTGGTTGCCAATGTCTGGGGCAAGCCCAGCGCACTGGCTGGCATGCTGAGTCGCCTGCGCCATGTATTTGATCGTCAGGTCTGGTGGAGCCGTTCTGAAGACAGCTACAACCTCATCGTCTTTGCAACAAAGGACAAGAATCCATCCAGGCCAGCAAACACAGACCAGCACCCCACGTTGCAACTGGAGCAACTGACAACACGCCTGCTCAGCATTGATCCCGATGTCTCATTTGAACAGCCAGAAGAAGAATTACAGGCTCTCAAGCACAGCCTGGCCAGCATCATGGTAGCGGATGACAAAGTCCCCCAGACTTATGCCGACTGGAAAAAACTGGTCACACACCAGCAGTTGTAAGTTAACCGTGGCTTTTTCGACTAATCTGAAACTTAGTCTGAAGGAGCACGCATGAAACCCCTCGTCCTGATCACCCTGCTTGCCAGTGTTGCAAGCGACCCCTTGCAAGCTGCCGATATTTGCAGCAAGAGCAGCCCCAACCACACTGTTGCCCTGCTGGAACTGTATACCTCCGAAGGTTGCGACAGTTGCCCACCTGCCGACAAAACCATCAGCCGCCTGTACCAAAGCACGGGACTGAACAGCGATCAGGTAATACCTGTATCCCTGCATGTAGATTACTGGGATTATCTGGGCTGGAAAGATATCTTTGCCAAACAGCTTTTTACCGAAAGGCAACACAGCCTGGCAGACCTGGCGGGCAGTCGTTCGGTGTACACACCTGAAATCTTTTTGGCAGGCAAGGAAATGCGCAACTGGCGCAATGGCCTGACTGACGACATCAAGCGTATCAATCAAAAACCGGCTACGGCCAGCCTGCGCCTGGGCATAGAAAAACTGGCCGACAATAAGCTATATGTCAATCTGCAAGGCAATAGTATGCAGGACGCCCGCCTGTACTTCAGCCTGGTAGAACAGGGCCTGGTCAGCAAAATACAGGCCGGTGAAAACCGTGGTGCCACCTTGCAGCATGACTATGTCGCCCGGGAATGGGGTGAAGCCTACAGGCTAAGCGCAGGCAAGGCCGCAAGCTATGCCGCCCAACTGGGCATACCTGCCAGCGCCAAACGCAAGAACCTGTCGCTGCTGGCATTTGCGCAAGACAGGCAAGGCAATATCTTGCAGGCAGTCAGTCTGCCGCTGTGTGAAAGCCTGCAATAGTTTTAAAACTGCTTCACACCGTTTTATGGGGACTTGGCGACAAATTTGACGGCCTTGGTCTTAGTTTTAACGCAAGTACAAGACAGATAGTTTAGACTTTCTGTATGCACTGTTGTGACCAACCATCTTGCCAGGAGCCAGCCAAATGAATCTGCTAGTCGCTTTTTTACACCACCTTGCTGCATTCACCCTGGTCAGTTCACTGGTTGCGGAAATGGTGCTGATACGTCAGCCTTTGAGCCTGTCAACCGCAAAAAGCCTGCGTACCCTCGATAGCATCTATGGGGTAAGCGCCATGCTCATCGTGGTCATGGGCATATTGCGCGTTATCTACTTTGAAAAAGGTACTGCCTACTATCTGCACAATCATGCCTTCATGCTGAAGATGACTGCTTTTATCATCGTCGGCCTGCTGTCTGTCTATCCAACCATGATCTTCCTGCGCTGGGGCCCGGCATTAAAACAAAATCAGTTGCCCCTGATGAGCCCGGTCCAGGCCAGGAATATACGCAGGGTTTTGCATCTGGAACTGGCAGGCGTCGTCATCATTGTTCTGGGTGCAGTGCTGATGGCGAAAGGTGCCGGTTTTACTGGCTAACAGCGTCCAAGCCACAGTTATGGAAGAAAAGTTGTACAAACGACTGACTTCTGGCAAGCTTTCCTAAAAAGTGACATTGCTTTCAACTAGCGCATGTCGTCAAAAACAGGATGATGCCACCCTGGCTGGCATCGCAGCTTTTCAGGAATTCGCCATGTACGATGAAAATGACTTCACTGCCGTATCCAAGTTCTTGAAACTGGGCATCAAAATCACGTTTAAAAATCCCATGGGTCAAAACCCTTCGTTTCAAAGCAGTTTTCCAACACCCAAGGGCACCACCGTTACTCTCGATGAAAAAAGCCTGTATGACGTCGAGCGTAAATTACGCAGCTTGATAGGCAGTGATGTACCGGTCAGGACCAAAGCCGCCCCGTTTGTCTATCTGGGTACAAATTTTCGTGGTTTGCTGTACTGCACCAAAGGTTCCAACGAATACATCGTGCAGGAAACCCATGACCTGTTCGGCACCGAATCCAAGCGTATCGTACGCACCGCCGAGCATTTCATTCAATTGCTAAGCTAAAGCGGCAGCCACAACACCATTGCCGGAAGCGGCAATGGTAAAGCCGGCAGCTAGTCAGTGCTGCCCGGCAAAACGCCCCTCCAGCGCCAATTACCGACGATTTGCGTCATTCGCCGACACAGGCGCGACAAACTCGTTTGCTTTGGTTATCTTGACTTCACCGGACAAAAACCGGCAGATTTCAAGCGTACCTGCACCAGCGCTCATCCAAAAATCTGTCTTCAATGCCAACATGCTTGCGCCCTTGAATGGTCAGCAGGATTCGGCGGGTTCGCAAACAGTTAAAGAAAGGAAATCGTATGACAAGTGAAAGAGATAATCAAAGCCTCAGCAAGGGTAATTTCTTCTTTGGGCTGACACTGATCGTTGCCGGTTGCGTGTTCCTGATGGATCATATGGACATGCTCAATGCCATGGATTACTGGTTCCTGTTACCCGCCATGATCGCCGTCAGCGGCCTGGTCGATATCATCAGCCCCGGCAAACCCCAGCACATCGCCAAAGGCTGCTTCAACCTGGTATTTGCATTCTGGTTGTATGTGTCGATAGAACACATGTGGGGCTGGAGTTTTCGTACCAGTTGGCCATTGCTGCTGATTGCTTTTGGGTTACAGCATTTCATTGGCGGATTGCTGGCTGCACGTAAATAAAAAGACATTTCAACTGAGGACTATCATCATGAACAACAATAACGGGCAAGGCCGCATCCTGGTAGGTGCCATGCTACTGCTATTTGGCACGCTGGCCTTGCTGGATAATCTGGATATTTTCAGCACCCGCGACATTTTCCACTTCTGGCCCATGGTGTTCATCATCGTCGGTGTGCTGAAAATTTCAAAAAGCGATAGTACTACCGGGTATATTATCGGCGGCGGCTTCATCGTTCTGGGTACCATGCTGACCTTGCAATACATGGGCATCATCCACTTCCGCATGCGCGACCTGTGGCCGGTTTTCCTGATTTTCGCTGGCCTGATGGTGATCTTCAAAGGCAAACTGGGTGATAAGAATAACTATCTGAATGGACAGGCAAATCAGGATTCAGTATGCAATATCGTCGCCGTCATGAGCGGCAACAAGTTGCAAAACAGCTCGCAAAATTTCAAGGGAGGCGAAATCAATGCCGTCATGGGTGGCGTAGAGCTCGATTTGCGCCAGGCATCCATACAGTCAGAAGCAACGCTGAATGTTTTCGCCATGTGGGGCGGGATAGAGTTGAAAATACCGAATGACTGGACAGTAATCAGCCATGGCTCACCGATACTGGGTGGCTTTGACGATAAAACCGTGCCACCTATGCTGAATACAAAAAAATTGTATATCAAGGGCTACGCCGTCATGGGTGGCGTAGAAATCAAAAACTGAAGCGCCTGGACTTGCATGCATCCCATATTGTCAGATTTCCGTCGCTTCCTGCTGTATATCGTCGCCTGTCTGCTGATGGGCGCCGGTATCGCCAGATTGCTGGTGGTGGCGGGACTGACAACAATGTCTTACGCACTGCTGCTGTCCCTGCCCCTGGTCCTGCTCGGTGGCTTTCTTGCTTCATCCGCCTATTTTGTCTGCCGTTCGCTACCGATCGCACACAGAAGAATGGCCACAGCCGTGCTGGTCTTTGGCAGTGCCTCGCTGATCTCCGGCCTGATCTGGCTGGGCATCTGCCACGGCTGGAATAAGGTATTGATGTTCCTGATGGAAGACGGAACTGCGCTACAGATCACACCACACCTGTCGGTACTGTTTTTCCTGGCGGGTTTTGCCTTGTATCTGCTGGCATTGCTCGCCTTTGACCTGTATATCGCCTTTGACAATATGCGTGAAGCCGAACGGCGGGAAGCTGCATCACGCCTGCTGGCAAGGGATGCCGAACTACAGGTCCTGCGTTCGCAGATTGATCCACATTTTCTGTTCAACAGCCTCAATTCTATCAGCGCACTAACAGCGATAGACCCGGCCGGCGCACGCAGCATGACCATAGCGCTGGCTGATTTTTTTCGCCAGACACTGTCGGTTGCCGAAAAAGAAAAAATTAGCCTGAATGATGAACTGCGGCTGTGTGAAAATTTTTTGGCTGTGGAAAAAATCCGCTTCGGTAAAAAACTGGGTAGCACATTCAATGTCAGCCAGGATGCAGGACAGGCCCTGATACCGCCCATGATTTTGCAACCGCTGCTGGAAAACGCCATCAAACATGGCATACGCAATCTGCCACAAGGCGGCGTCATCACCGTTACCGTATTCAGACGTGACCAGTGGCTGCATATCTCGGTACAAAATCCAGTAGGCAGCGCTGGCAGCAATAGTACTGGCAATGGTTTGGGCCTGCACAATTTGCGCCAGCGTTTTGCAGCCATCTATGCAGAACAGGCGCGTGTTACCTGGCAGCAAACAGAAAATGAATTCTTACTTGAAATAGCTTTGCCATATGAACAGGACAGACAGGCATGAACAAGCACTTACGGGTATTGATCGTTGATGACGAAGAACTGGCACGCCGGCTGTCAATCGAATACCTGCGCCCACATACCGACATAGAGATCGTTGGCGAATGCGAAACCGGGCTGGAGGCAGTAGAAGCCATCAGCAGACTGGAACCGGAACTGGTCTTGCTGGACATACAGATGCCGCAATTATCCGGTCTGGAAGTACTGGAAGTGACAGGCCGGCGCAGCGGTGTCATCTTCACCACGGCCTATGACCAGTATGCGCTGAAAGCCTTTGATTTACATGCTGTCGACTACCTGCTGAAACCATTTTCCCAGCAACGCTTTGACGAAGCACTGGCGAAGGCGCGCAAGTTGCTGGCACAGGAAAGCACTGAAAAATCAGCCGATGCGATGCAAGGTGGAGGCGGAGGCGAGAACCCGGGTAAATTAGACCGACTGGTAGCACAACAAGGCAATCAACTGCAGCGCCTGCTGATACGTGACCGTGGTCAGGTACACCATGTACCACTGGACAGCATAGAATATGTTGAGGCGCAGGATGATTACATCACCATCCACGCAGCGCAAAAGTCCTATATGAAAACCCAGAGCCTGTCAGAACTGGAAGCGCAACTGGATGCCAGCAAATTCGTGCGTATACATCGCTCGTTTTTATTGCATATCACCGCGCTCAGGAATATAGAGCGGGTCAGCAAAGACAGTCACATCGCAATACTCAAATCCGGCGTGCAGATTCCGGTCAGCCGCGCTGGCCATGAGCGTATCAGGGCTTGTCTGGATAATCCGGCTTAGCCATCGCTTAACTGCCACTTAGTCATAACTTAGCGATAACTTAGCCACCAACAGATTTTCAGTTGATTGCCTTCAGAACCAGAGCCAGTTCTGTCCTGGTAGCCTGCATCAGCTCATCAATATTGTCCGGATTGATGTCAAGGAATTTAAAGCTGCCGGGCACCTTGCTCCAATCCAGTTCAGCAATCGTCTCGTTGACGAAATGGGCATCCAGAAAATCTGCCACGGCCACCACATCGATCAAACCCAGCTTATGCATGGGGCCAGGATTATGATCGCGATGATCCATGACGGCGATACGTATATCGTCAGAGATTTCCCAATCTTCCAGTATCGCCGAGCCTATGCTGGCATGCCAGTGATCAATCAAATCCCACAGCGACTGTTCGGACGTGAACAGATCCTGGTAATGGTTGGCACGGTTCAGTATGTAAAATTTACCTATATCGTGCAGCAGACCGGCCAGCATGGCCTTGTCTGCGCTCAGACGGGTATGGGTCTTGGCAATCACCATGGCCAGAGCAGCCACCCGCAGGCTGCGCCGCCACAGGCCATCCATCTGGGCAGACAGGCTGCCGTTGTACTTGTTTTCTGCCAATTGCTTCATGCCCACAGAGATGGCGATATTGCGCACGGCAGCAAAGCCCAACAGCACTGTCGCCCCACGCAAATCCGCAATTTTCTTGCCCTGCGGATTGAACGAGGCAGAATTGCTGAGATGCAGCACCTTGGCCGACAATACCGGCTCGGTACCGATGATGCGGGCAACCATATCAGTAGAAATGTCCGCCTGCCCCAAGGCCTTGCGGATTTTCATGGTCGCCCCCAGCGAAGTGGGAAATACCAGCTTTTTTGCTGATAGTTCAGCGGTAAAAGCTTCCAGGAAAGCGAATTCGGTATTTTTTTGGTCTGTCATGATGGCAATAAATTTGCTGACGATTTTTTATTGTACCTTGGGAAATCATTTTCATGTAGACAGGGCCGCCACCGCTGACATGAATTATCCATTGTCACCGCTTAATCCCCCGCTTATTCCCCGATTCCGGCATTTCGTCGCATGCGGGCTGCATTGCTCGTTATGGCAGCGTATTCTCTGTCTGTCCACACGCTTACCAGAGACGAGCCAACACTATGAAATTTACCGATACCGATCAGTTGATCACTTTCCTGCGCCAAAGCGCACACGAGTTTTATTATCTTTGTCGCAAAGCATTTGCCGTCCTGATGGGGCTGCCGCTGCCACACCTGCTGCTGATCTGTGTGGCGATCGCGCTTGCGCTGACCATACTGCCACTGGCACTGAGTCTTTTTATTGCCTTCCTGATCTTCAAAGTGCTTGTCGTCCTGCTGGCAGTCAGTCTGAAAAAGAACCGCCAGCAGTCAAAACAGCTACAGCAGGAACCTTAATTTATAAAGAGGTGGCTGCCCTTGCAGCCTGCTCATACAAACCGGACAGCACACGTAAAAACCGTGCCAGTTCGCTCAGTTCAAAACTTTCAGTGCCATCACCGGTCAGCGCTGATACCAGCACCTGTTCGCGTACGGCGTAATAGCGCTGGCAGACATCGCGGCCCGCTTCATTGGTGGAATACAGAATTTCCTTGCCACGTTTTTCTGTCTGTACCAGCGAAAGGGCCTGCAATTTCTTGAGGGAATAATTGACGATGTGGGTATCTTCAATATTGAGGATGAAGGCAATATCCGCCAGCTTCTTTTCGCGTGCGCGGTGGTTGATATGATGCAATACCAGTACATCGGTAATCGTCATGTCTTTCATGCCAACGGCAGCCATGCACCTGACGGCCCAGCGATTGAAGGCATTACCGGCAATGATCATGCCAAATTCAAACTCACTCAGTTCCGCACTGCGCCCCTCCGCCAGGTGTGAGGAAGAAACAATCGGCACCCTGGGTGATGCAGGTGAACTCAGGCTGGTCTTTTTTGCAGGCTTGGTAGTGGACATAGTGACTCTTTAAAAGATAAATTGAAATAGGTAAGCAGATGGCGAGATTTCATCCTTTAATTCTAGCTTTTTTGAGAAAAATAGCATCTATTTTCTATCAATTTATCAATAAATAATCAGTAATTCGTCTTTTTACACATCTGTTAATTGTCAAGCCCGATCAAACCTGATCAAGTTTGGTCAAAATCAGGATATCGCCAGCACCGGTACAGGCCGCGCAAACACCGGCACGGCTTGCCGGGATTTTTCCAGTTTGAATACCGCCACGGTATGCACCAGTATTTCTGCTTCTTCCTGCATGCTTTTGGCAGCGGCTGCTGCTTCTTCCACCAATGCGGCGTTTTGCTGCGTCATCTCATCCATCATGCTGATGGCATGGTTAACCTGCAAAATGCCGGTGTTCTGTTCCCGGCTGGCCGAGCTGATTTCGCTGATGATATTGGCCACATGCTGCACAGAGGCGACGATATCCTGCATGGTGGCGCTAGCCTCAAGCACCAGTTTGCCACCAGCATCCACCTGATCGACGGAATCAGCGATCAGGGCCTTGATTTCTTTTGCAGCACTGGCCGATCTTTGTGACAGATTGCGCACTTCTGCTGCCACGACGGCAAAACCACGACCATTTTCCCCTGCGCGCGCCGCTTCGACCGCTGCATTCAGTGCCAGGATATTGGTTTGAAACGCAATACCGTCAATCACACCAATGATGTCAACGATCTTGTTGGAACTGGATTTGATCGCCCCCATGGTCTGTTCAACCTGTTGTATCACCTTGCCACCCTTGCCTGCATGCTGGAAAGCCTTGTCGGCCAGTTGATGCGCCTGGGCAGCATTTTCTGCATTCTGCCCTACGGTAGCGGTGAGCTGTTCCATCGAAGCGGCAGTCTCCTGCAAGCCCGACGCCTGTTGCTCAGTACGGTTGGATAAATCCAGATTGCCATTCGCCATTTCACGCGAAGCAGTACCAATTTTTTCCGAGCTTTGTCTGACCTGTCCTACGGTACTGATCAGGCTTTGACTCATTTGATTCAGCGACGCCAGCAGCTTGCCGGTTTCGTCATTGTTTCTGACTTCTATTTCTGCCCGTAAATCACCACCAGCGACCGATTCAGCCACCAGGATCGCGGCATTCAGTGAAGAGGTAATCGTCCGCGTGGTAATGATGGCGATCAGTATCGCCACCACACCGGCAATCGCCAGCAAGATAATCATCAGCACCTGGGCTGCGCCAGATATGCTTGCGGCATCACTGCCACTGCGTTCCATCAATCCGGCCTGCCAGGCCACCAGCTGGTCCAGCGCAGAAAAATACTGATCCTGCAAGGGCGCAATTTCAGGCAAGACCAAATCCTTGGCCTGCTCCACTTCATTGTCTGCGACCAGTTTTAAGAATTTGTCCAGCACAGGCTGATAACGCTGCTTGGCAGCCAGCACTGCCTGCAAACGTTTTTTCTCTTCATCGGAACTGGCCAGCTTGCCAAACCTTGCCAGATCAAGATCAATCTGCCTCGCAGCCTTGTCTATGGCGGCTTGTTCCAGCTTTCTCTCGTCCAGGGTAGACAGCAGCAACAGACTTCTCAGACTGCGGGCGATGTGATCAAGATCAGATTTGATGCGATTGGCAACCGCCGTTTTTGGATAAACTTCCTTGACCACCAGATTCACGCCCTGGTTGACACGTCCCAACTGCGTGAAACCGGTCACCGTCAGGGCCAGCATCAACAAAATTACAAAACCAAAACCCAGGCCCAGCCTATGACCTATCTTCCAATTTTTGATGTATTTGTTCAGCATGGCGAATCCTCAAAGGTGTAATCAAAAACAAAAACGCAGGCAAAGGGGCGCCCTGGCAAGTAAGAGACTTGCCCCTTGGTTTGCTCGCGATTGTTTAAGCGATGTCAGACACCCAGATAGGCTTTCTTGACATCTTCATTGTTCAGCAGTTCCTGCCCTGTTCCCTGCATGACGATGCGACCTGTCTGTATCACATAGCCGTGATGGGCAATCGCCAGCGCCTTGTGCAGGTTTTGCTCCACCAGCAGGATAGACATACCCTGTTCATTGATCAGTTGTATGGTGTCGAGCACCTTGGTGACAAACTTGGGAGCGATTCCCCAGGAAGGTTCATCCAGCAACAGCAATTTGGGTTTTGCCATCAGGCCACGGCCAATCGCCAGCATCTGTTGTTCACCACCACTCATGGTGCCAGCCAGTTGGTGGCGTCTTTCCTTGAGAATGGGGAACAGGCTGTACATGGTGTCTATGGATTCAGCCACTTCATCATCGTCACGACGGGTATAGGCACCCAGTTGCAGATTTCTTTCTACCGTCAGGCGCGCGAAGATACGTCGTCCTTCCGGCACCAGTGACAGACCCAGGCCCACGCGCTTGCTGGCCGGGATTTTTTCCAGTGGCTTGCCATCGAATATGATCTGACCGGCATCGGCCGTGTTCAAACCGGCGATGGCACGCAAGGTGGTGGATTTGCCATTGCCATTACCGCCAACCAGGGCAACGATCTTGCCCTTTTCGACATCAATATCGACCTTGGACAAGGCCAGCACACCGTCATAACTGACTCTCAGATTTCTTACTTGCAGCATCATTCATCTCCCAGATAAGCGGCGATCACTTTGGGATCGTTCGATACTTGTTCAGGACTGCCTTCGGCGATCTTCTTACCGTAATCGAGTACGACGATGGCATCGGCAATCGGCATGATGCCTTCCAGCACGTGTTCAACTATCAGGCAGGAAATACCTTCTTCACGAATTTTCAGGACCACATCCACCGTCTCTTTGACTTCCGTCGGGTTCAAACCAGCCATCACTTCATCCATCAGCAACAGGCGTGGCCTGACTGCCAGTGCGCGGGCAACCGCCAGACGGCGCTGCTCACTGATGGTCATGCTGCCTGCCGGTTTGTCTTTAAACTGCCCCAGATTCACAAAGCTCAGTAATTTCGCGGCGCTTTGTCTGGCATCAGCCACATTCTTGTTGATCAGGAATGCGCCAACCATAACGTTCTCCAGAGCGGTCATGCTGGTGAAGGTCCTTGCCACCTGGAAGGTGCGGCCTATACCGGCACGCGCACATTGCTCCGGGCTCATGCCGGATACCTTGATGTCATTCATCCAGATTTCACCGGTAGTCGGTGGTGCATAACCGGCGATACAGTTAAACATGGTGGTCTTGCCAGCACCGTTGGGGCCTATCAGACCAACGATCTTGCCAGCGCCGACTTCAAATGACACATCCTGATTGGCGGTAATACCGCCGAAGCGTTTGCTGACGCTTTCTACTCGCAATAAGCTCATGCTGCCTCCTTGCCGGCTTGTGTGCCTGTCGTGTTTTGTGCATCTTGTGCATCTTGTACCTTTTGCGCTCTGACCGCTTTTCTGCGCGCAAAAAATTGCTTGATCCAGCCCATCACACCGGTCGGATAGTAGACCGCAATCACCACGATCAATGCGGCATAAATCACCAGATCCGTACCACGGCCAGAACCACCAAACAGGGCACGTGTACCTTCTTCAATGAAAGTCAAGACACCTGCACCGATGACGGGGCCCAGCAAAGTGCCTACTCCGCCCAATATGGATACCAGGGCCATCTTGATCGACAGGCCGGTATGCAGGACCGAACCCGGATCGATATACAATTCCTTCTGTGCATACAGACTGCCACCGATGGCGGTAAAAAAACTGCTGACGGCAAAGGCAATCTGCTTGTAGCGGCTCAGGTTGATACCCAGGCTACGTGCGGCATCCGGCTCATCCTTGATGGCGCGGAAGTAATAACCAAGGTAACTGTGTTCTATCCAGTAATTCACCGCCAGCGTCAGCAACAAAAGACCGAGGGCAATGTAGTAATACGGTGCCTTGTCGGTAAAAATCATATTGCTCCAGCCTTGCTGATCCATGGGCAGGGTCAGGCCGACGGCGCCACCTGCATATTCCCAGTTGGTAAAAATGATCTGGATGATTTCAGCCACGGCGATGGTTGCCATGCCAAAGTAATGACCGTTGAGGCGAAAGCATGACCAGCCTATGACCAGGCTAATCAGTGCTGCCAGTATGCCGCCACATAACATTGCCAGCCACGCGTTCATGCCCCATTGCGTCAGCAGCAGTGTTGAGGTGTAAGCGCCCAGTCCGTAAAAGGCGACGTGCCCTAGCGACACCTGACCGGCATAACCACCGACGATATTCCAGGCCACACCCAGTTGCGCCGCCATCAAAATCAATATCGCCAGATTCTGGTGCGACGGATCCTTGACCACGACGGGCACCAGCAAAGCACAAATTACACATAGCGATAACAGTATGTATTTAACCGAGGATTTTCCATGAGAATCTGGCGCCAGCAATTCATGCGCCGATGTCACGGTTTTTTCTTGTATGTTCATAGCTTCACCTTATTTTTCACCTTACTGCTTACCCATCAGTCCTTGCGGACGGAACATCAACACCGCCAGGAACAATCCAAGTACCAATGCCAGCTTGTATTGCGGCCCAATCAAAAAGCCACCCATGACTTCAATGACACCGACAATAATTCCGGCAAACAATGCACCGATGACGCTGCCAAAGCCACCCAGATTCACCACCACAAACGCGATCAGGATGAAGTTCGCCCCCACTTCAGGGAAGATGGGAAAGAAGGTCGACAGCAATGCCCCGGCCACGCCCGCACATGCAGCACCAATGCCCCAGGCCATGGCAAACATTTTCTGTGAGTCGATGCCCATCAGTTGTGCTGCCTCTTTATCTGCAGCAGTCGCTTCCAGCGCTGCCCCTGCACGGGTCTTGGTCAGGAACAGGTAAATACCCATCGTCACCAGAATTGCCCCGACACCTGCAGTCACCTGCGGCATACCCACCTGTATGCCGAATACCTGCACCGCACCGGATACGACAGAATGGTCTACTGTCCTGAAATCCGGCTTCCAGAAAAACTGGGCCAGACCGCGGAACAGCATCATCAGGCCGAAGGTTGTAAAAATCTGCGACAGCATCGGCGCATTGGTGATTTTTCTGATGATCAGTTTGTACAGGATCACGCCAAGCGCAAACAGAAACAATGCGGTCAATGGCAGGGTAAACATGGGGTCCAGTGCAAACAGCGAGTACATCCAGAAACTGGAATACATGCCGAACATCAGAAACTCACCATGCGAAAAATTGACGATATCCATGACGCCAAAGATCAACGTCAAACCAATCGCGACCAGCGCATAGATCAATCCGATCAAGATCCCTGACGCCAGGGTTTGAATAATAATTTCAAGGGACATATTTCTCCTCGCACTTCCTATTATGTATAGCTATGTAAAACCGACGTCAGGTATCGCCAGGTATTTTTTACTGAATATCTTTTCTCTTGCCCGGCCAGATGGCCGGGCAAACATGCTTCTTTTTTGTTGTGCTTGTTACTTGCGTTGATCCCACTTCGGCATAGGCCAGACGACATCTTTGGTCGCCAGGTCGAAAGGCCAGACCGTGTTGTATTTGCCGTCGATGATCTGTACCAGAATGCCGGAACCCAGGACGTTCTGACCATTTTCATCAAACTTCACACCCTTCCACGGCATGATCAGCTTGTTGGCAGGAATATTGGTTTCCGTCAGGGCTTTGCGGATTGCTTCCGGTTCCGTGGAACCGGCGCGATTGATGGCATCAACCAGAGTCATCAGACCAGTAAAGGTGCGGGAAGAATTGCCGGTAAAGTCGATCTTGTATTTACTGTTGAACAAATCATTGACCTGTTTGATCAGCGGATTATTCTTCGCCAAATCTGGCGACCAGACTTCGCGTGTGATGACATAATCAGCATCCTTGCCCAGGGTGCGGCGGAATTCTGTATCGGTAAACCCGGCATTGTTGGCCAGGATCATGTCAGGTGAAAAACCCAGTTCCTTATAGGTTTTCATCGCCATGATGGCGTCACCCAGATAGGAAGACTGCATCACCACTTGCGGGCTGGCTGATTTCAATTGCTGCACTTCGGATGTCAGTTGTGTGCTTTTCGCCGGATAGACTATGGTCTTCACCAGGTTATAGCCTTTTTCTGCTGCCAGCTTGGTTTCCAGCTTGGTGGTTTCATTGCCCCACAGGGTATTTTCATTGAAGGTTGCCAGTTGCTTGACCTTGATACCTTTTTTGGCTTCCAGCTCCTTGAAGAAGTCAAAGAAATTATGCACAAACAAATCATCATGGGCCGTGGTACGGAAGAACCATTTGAAGCCGCGCTGTGTCAGTGTGGAAGAAGAAGACTCCGGATTGACATAGGGAATCTTGTATTTCTCAGCCACCTGGCTGGAGGTCGCCGTCACATTACTGAAGTAGGCACCGACAATGGCAACCACTTTTTCCTGGGTGATCAGTCTTTCGGTTTCAGTCGCACCAATTTGCGGGTTGCCCTGATGATCAGCAAATACCAATTTGATCTTGGCACCTTTCAGGTTTGGCAAACCACCGCCGGCAGAAAATGGCAGATTGGGAACGCTTTTTGCGCCATTGTTGACGATGTCGGCGGCCAGTTCCAGCGCGTTTTTCATTTCACTACCTGACGATGCCGCAGCACCGGACAATGGATAAATGACGCCTATCTTGATCTCTTGCTGCGCATAGGCAGAGTAGCAAAAACTCAATCCCAGACTGGCCAGAAGACCGGCGCGGGCAATTCTCTTGATGGTATTTGTAAACATTATTAAACGCTCCAATTTAATTAAATGTAAGCCCTCTGCTACCGTGATGAGAGCCGTTTCCTATGCTGCAACTCCTGTCCTTGCCTGCATTGGTCCGCATTTACCGGACCTGCCAGCCAAAGATTTACTTCATCGACCTTTCGGTCGTGTATTTCAATAAAATCGATACTTCTTCACTGCTTGCTGTTTTCAACCACTCCCTGACAAACTGTTCACCCAGCCTGTCCAGGTTATTTCTTAAAAGTGCGTCTACCCGGTCTACCTTGACCTTGTTGTTACGCAACTGGTTTTCAAAACCGGCATCACTGTCCCTGCTCATATCCCAGCCACGTTTTTCGGCATGCTGGGCCGCATCCATGATTTTCTTTTGCGTATCCGCGTCAAATCGGGCAAATACCTTTTGACTGATGAAGACCATGTTCTTTGGTATCCATGCATTGGCCCGGTAGTAATACTGCATCTTGCTCCACGCCCTGGTTTCCACCCCGGTCCAGCTTGAGGTGATCATCAGGTCCAGCTTGTCACTGGCAATCGCCTTTTCCAGATCAATCACCTGCACCGGTACTGCCGTCGCCAGCGCCAATTCAGCGATCCTTTCACTGGCCGGGTTATAACTGCGCATGCGCATGCCCTTGAAATCTGCCAGTGAACTCAAGGGCTTTTTTGAGTATAGGTTCTGCGGTGGCCATGGCACTGTATAAAGCAACTTCAAACCCCGTTTATTGAGCGCTTTTTCAACTTCCAGTTTTGACGCCATCCACAGGTTATAAGCATCTTCATAACCCCTGACGGTAAATGGCAGCGAATCCACACCAAATACCGGTATATCTTTTGCCAGGCTGGACATGATGACTTCCCCTGCCTCGGCTTTGTCGCTGATGACACCGGCAAAAATTTCTGCCGGCTTCAACAAGGTGCCAGCAGCAAAGATACTCATCTTCACTCTTCCCCCGGTGCTTGCCATGACGTCTTTGGCAAATTGCTGCAAATTCAAGGTTTGAAAATTATCGGCAGCATAAGCAGTGGCGAAACGTACCTCTGTCTCTTCTGCCTGACAGGGCAAGGCCATCATCAATATGGTTACTGATACGGTTACTGATACTGCGACGGATAGCCCTGCAAACCCTTTGATACCTGATCGAAAGCGGGCATATGACGAGGACAAGATCAACTTATATTGCTTTAAGTCAGACATCATTTACCCTTTCGATGTTTTATATCGTAAACGTTTTATCGATAAAACGTCAATAAAATATATTACATTTAATCTCAATAAACACTAAAATATCATTAAAGGAAAAATCCACAAGATGTTTATAAAGTTTTTTTCCTACTCTGAATCTGTTTTAAAAAACTGCACCACGCTTTGGCGGAGATGCACAAGAACAGTGATGTTTTTTGTTTTTTTAGTACTGGAAATCCATTCCACTTGCTGCCTTCGTGCAACAGTTAAATATGGGAACTGTCTGATTTTTGACACAAGGACTGTTGCCCTGGATGTGGATGACGGATCAAACCGAGATTAGACTTTGCCGGTGGACGGCAACATCTCTTTATGAAAGGTGGTTGCAAAATGAACGAACAGAAACAAGCGCACGAAGATCTGCCTGAAGATCAACGCTGGCAATTCTGGATAGATCGCGGTGGTACGTTTACCGATATCGTGGCGCGCCGTCCGGATGGAAAACTACTGACACATAAATTATTGTCAGAAAACCCAGAGCAATATAAAGACGCTGCCGTCGCTGGTATACAGGGTCTGCTCGGTTTAAGTTCAGAACAGAATATTTCACCCGCACTGGTCTCTGCCGTAAAGATGGGAACTACGGTTGCCACCAATGCCTTGCTGGAACGCAAGGGCGACCCGACTGCACTGATAATAACCAAAGGTTTTCGTGACGCCTTGCGCATCGCCTACCAGAACCGGCCGCGCCTGTTTGACCGCCATATCGTATTGCCAGAACTGTTGTATGGAAAAGTGGTGGAAGTCGATGAACGCATCGATGCCCAGGGCAATGTGTTGCAGGCATTGGATGAAGATGCCGTCAAAACAGAACTGGCTGCCTTATATAAGGACGGTTATCGCGCGCTGGCGATTGTGCTCATGCATGGCTATCGCCATACCCAGCATGAAGACCGTATAGGCAGGCTGGCGGCGGAAACTGGTTTCACACAGATTTCCATTTCCAACAAGGTCAGCCCGATGATGAAGCTGATCTCGCGTGGCGATACCACGGTGGTCGATGCCTATCTGTCGCCCATATTGCGACGCTATGTCGATCAGGTTGCCAGCAAGATGGATGGCGTGCGTCTGTTCTTCATGCAAAGCAATGGTGGTCTGACAGATGCCCATCGTTTCCAGGGCAAGGACTCCATCCTGTCCGGTCCGGCCGGTGGCATCGTTGGCATGGTACGCACGGCGCAGACTGCCGGCTTCGATAAAATCATTGGCTTTGACATGGGCGGCACATCGACGGATGTATCCCATTACGCCGGTGAATTTGAACGTGAATTTGAAACCCAGGTTGCCGGTGTCAGGATGCGGGCACCAATGATGAGCATCCATACGGTCGCCGCCGGTGGTGGTTCCATCCTGCATTTTGATGGAACCCGCTATCGCGTTGGCCCTGACAGTGCCGGTGCCAATCCTGGCCCCACCAGCTATCGGCGTGGCGGCCAACTGGCTGTGACCGATTGCAATGTCATGCTGGGGAAAATCCAGCCAGCTTATTTCCCCAGGGTGTTTGGCCCGAAAGCCGACCAGTCGCTGGACCGCGACGCCGTGGTGGAAAAATTTACTGCCATGGCTGCAGAAATAGAAAAAGCTACCGGCATACGCAAATCACCAGAAGAAGTAGCCGAAGGCTTTATTGAAATTGCCGTCGGCAATATGGCCAATGCCATCAAATTCATCTCGGTACAGCGCGGCCATGATGTGACTGACTATACTCTGACCACTTTCGGTGGTGCCGGTGGTCAACATGCCTGCCTGGTGGCAGATGCACTGGGCATGACAAAAGTATTTGCCCATCCATTCTCTGGCGTACTGTCCGCATATGGCATGGGCCTGGCAGACCAGACTGCGATGCGCGAGCAGGCCATGGAATTGCCGCTGGCACCGACTTCCCTGCCGTCACTGGAAAAACACCTGACCCGTCTGTCTGTCTCGGCAAAAAATGATTTGCTTGAGCAAGGCGTGTTAATAGAAAACCTCAGTGTCAAACAGCGTGTGCATTTGCGCTATGAAGGCACAGATTCTGTCATCGTGGTTGGCATGCAGGATATCGCCGGCATGATTTATCAGTTTGAATCTGCCTACAAAAAACGCTATTCCTTCCTGATGCCGAACAAGCAGTTGGTGATCGAAGCAATTTCGGTAGAAGCCATAGGCAATTCGGGGGAAGGTAATGAAAGCGTCGA
The DNA here is from genome assembly GCF_049340205.1 of Undibacterium sp. Ji49W. Classification (NCBI taxonomy): domain Bacteria; kingdom Pseudomonadati; phylum Pseudomonadota; class Betaproteobacteria; order Burkholderiales; family Oxalobacteraceae; genus Undibacterium; species Undibacterium sp. Ji49W. Next base: position 75,057 of record NZ_JBMPOW010000017.1, read on the forward strand.
CTATCTGCCACCCCGAGAAAATAATCAGGCATTGAAACCGGTAGAAATCGTCCAGCTCTTTTCTGGCGGGAAATGGCATAACACCGGTCTGTACGCACGGGAAGACATGCGCCCGGGTGATCACATCAGGGGTCCGGCCATCATTGCCGAGAAAAATGCCACCAATATCATAGAGCCAGGCTGGGGTGCCGAAGTCACGGCCCTGGATCACCTGGTATTCACGCGCCTGGAAGCACGTCCGAAACGCCAGGCCATAGGCACCAAAGCAGATCCGGTGATGCTGGAGGTATTCAATAATCTGTTCATGAGTATTGCCGAACAGATGGGCCTGCGCCTGCAAAATACAGCCTTCTCGGTCAACATCAAAGAACGCCTGGATTTTTCTTGTGCACTGTTTGATGCAGAAGGCAATCTGATTGCGAATGCACCACATATCCCTGTGCATCTTGGCTCTATGGGTGACAGCATCAAGACCATCATCCGCGCCAATGCCGGCAGCATGCAGCCGGGCGATGTGTATATGCTCAACGACCCGTATAACGGCGGCACGCACTTGCCTGACGTTACGGTTATCACCCCGGCCTTCAATGCCGCGGGCACCGAAGTTCTGTTCTATGTGGGCTCACGCGGCCACCATGCCGACATAGGTGGCATCACACCAGGCTCAATGCCGGCAGACAGCACAGTGGTGGAAGAAGAAGGGGTACTGATCAATAATTTCAAACTGGTCAGTGCTGGCAAGTTCCTGGAGAAAGAAACCATCGCCCTGCTCTCTTCAGGTAAATACCCATGCCGCAATATCCATCAAAACCTGGCCGACTTCCAGGCACAGATTGCCGCCAACCAGAAAGGCGTCGATGAGTTGCTGAAGATGGTGCAGCACTACGGGCTGGATGTGGTACAGGCTTATATGAGTCACGTACAGGACAATGCAGAAGAAGCTGTAAGACGTGTCATCACGGCCTTGCAGGACAGCCACTATGAATACAGGCTCGACAACGGTGCCATCATCAAGGTTGCCATCCGGGTTGATCATGCTTCACGTTCTGCCGAAGTAGATTTTACCGGCACGTCACCACAACTGAATAATAACTTCAATGCACCCAGCGCGATTTGCATGGCAGCGGTGTTGTATGTATTCCGTACATTGATCGATGACGATATCCCGCTCAATGCCGGTTGCCTGAAACCGCTGAAAGTCATCATCCCGGAAGGTTCGATGCTTAATCCGCGTTACCCTGCTGCGGTGGTATCCGGCAATGTGGAAACTTCAAGTTGTATTACCAATGCACTGTATGGTGCGCTGGGTGTGGTCGCATCATCCCCGGGTACCATGAACAATTTCACCTTCGGTAATGATGATTATCAATACTATGAAACTATCTCTGGTGGTTCAGGCGCAGGCGAAGGTTTCAACGGTACGGATGTGGTGCAGACACATATGACGAATTCACGTCTTACCGATCCGGAGATTCTGGAATGGCGTTATCCGGTCAGGCTGGAAAGCTATGAAATCAAGCCAGGTTCAGGTGGTGCAGGTCGCTGGCATGGTGGTAATGGTGGCGTCAGGAAGATACGCTTCCTGGAAAACATGACTGCTTCCATCCTGTCTAATAATCGTGTGTATGCGCCGTTTGGTACAGCAGGCGGCGGTGACGGCGCCTGCGGTAAAAACTATGTCATCAGAAATGATGGCAAGACTGAGGAACTGGGATTTGTCGCCAGCACCGACATGCAGGCAGGCGATATCTTCGTGATTGAAACGCCAGGTGGGGGTGGCTACGGTAAAGCATGATGCGCATGGCCAGAAGCATTGCAAGCGGCACTACCAACTACCTTTGCATTAACTGAAGGCGCCTGAAGAAATGGCCGGTGATGAAGTCATCACCGGCCATTTTTATTTTCATCATCTGCGACAAAATAATTACCCTCCGTCGCCAGCATACGGATATTCCATAAATATTTCCCCAAACTCAATTTCAACTTTTTAACAACGTTTCATCTATTTTTTATCAACGATTTATAAATAATATATATGTAAACATATTATTTTTCATCGATAATAAATTACCGACTGCGATGACAGGAAATCCTGTCGGTAAGTACCTGTATCACCATTAGCACCCTCAGTACCCATATCGCCCTTGTTGTTGGCATTGCCGGTATAGCTTGAACACCGCAGCACAGATGTCGCATTCATACGATGGGGCATCCCGGCAACAGGCGATTCTTTTGGCAGCGAAATTGTTTCCTTACCTATTTTTTGAAAGAATCAAATGAAAAAGACGTTTCTTGCACTTGCCTTACTTGGCGTTATTGGCACTTTTTCCGGCTCTGCTTCGGCCCAGTCTTCCGTCACCATTTACGGTATCGTGGATACCGGCATTGCCATAGAAAATGGCGGCAGCGCCGGTTCTGTCAGCAAGCTGACCAGCGGCATTGGTTCGGGTTCGCGTCTGGGTTTCAAAGGCACTGAAGACCTGGGTGGCGGTCTGTCTGCTTTCTTCCTGCTGGAAAGCGGCATCAACGTCGATACCGGTTCATCAGGCCAGGGTGGCTTGATGTTTGGTCGCCAGGCCTATCTGGGTATCAAGGGAGATTTTGGTACATTGACTGCAGGTCGTCAGTACACGCCAGAATACCTGACACTGGCTTTTGCTGATCCCTTCGGTACCGGCTTTGCTGGCGATGCTGCCAATATCATGCCTAACTCTGGCACCGGTGCCAGCCGTATGGACAACACCTTGAAATACGTCACGCCTTCTTTTGATGGCCTGACTGGTGAACTGGCCTACGGCTTTGGCGAAACTGCCGGCGATACCTCTGCCAGTCGTCAGTTGGGTGCGGCAATTGCCTATACATCCGGCCCATTTGCAGTACGTCTGGGCTACCACAACCGCAACAATGACACGGCAACACTTAAAAATACGGAAGATGGCAAAACCACCCTGCTGGCTGCCACCTATGATTTTGGTGTGGCCAAAGCGCATCTGGCCTACGGTATCAACAAGGGCCTGAACAGCTCACCACTGCGCAATACCGCCAATCCTTTCGGCAGCCTGGTGGCACCAACAGCATCAACAGATTCCACTGATTTTTTGGTAGGTGTGACGGTACCGTTTGGCAGCAACAAGATACTGGCTTCCTATATCCGCAAAGACGACAAGACAGTAAAAAACCAGGATACCAGCCAGTTGGCTGTGGCCTACCTGTACTCTCTGTCCAAGCGTACTGATCTGTATGCGGCTTATGCCAAGATAGATAACAAGAATGGTGCCGGCTATACCGTAGGTAGTGCCATTGAAGCCGGTTCTGGTGATAAGGCCCTGCATCTGGGCGTACGCCACAGTTTCTAAAAACCTGTTTACGATCTTACTGCGCGGGCGCAATCGGAGTCTGTGCGGGGCTCATGTGCTGCTCAAAATGCTCATGTACCAAAGTACATTCCGCTTTTTGCGCTGCGCTTGGTTACCCTTACCCCGCTGACGCTCGCTCGCTACAGACCGTAAACAAGTTTTAAAAAGAACGTCAGGCAGTGAAGTGCGTTCAGCAAAATTTCACAAGGATGTTTGTGGAAATGCGCTTCACGTTACCGATCCACGTATAAAAAGTGAGTGGACCGGTGACACGTATGATCTTTTACAACAAGCGTCCAGGCAGCAAATACAAGAAGCTTGTTGTATTACGCTTGTTGTATTACCGAAGCAACTTAGCGGTAAGTATTGATCGTGTCGCGGGTTTCCAGCGCAACCCGGCGAATCGCAGCGACATTGCTTTCACCTGCTTGCTGTACCGGATACAAAATGGCGCGTGAAGAATTGATCATCATGCCAGTACCGTTTGCTGTCTTGCCAGCCTGCACCGTCGCAGCAATATCTCCTCCCTGTGCACCGATGCCTGGCACCAGCAAGGGCATATCCCCCGTCAAGGCACGCACCTGCGCCAGCTCATTTGGGAAAGTCGCGCCGACCACCAGGGCACACTGGCCATTGGTATTCCATTTATCGGCCACCAATTGCGCCACATGCTGGTACAAAGGCTTGCCGCCGACATCCAGAAATTGCAGATCAGAGCCACCGGCATTCGATGTACGGCAAAGTATGATGACGCCGCGGTCTTGCCATTCGAGATACGGCGCAACGGAGTCAAAACCCATGTAGGGGTTGACGGTCACGGCATCGGCTGCATAACGTTCAAATGCTTCACGTGCATACTGACCGGCAGTTGCGCCGATATCACCACGCTTGGCATCCAGAATCACAGGGATATGCGGATACGTCGTCTTGATATAACGGCAAATTTCTTCCAGTTGATCTTCTGCACGCAGGGCGGCAAAATAGGCGATCTGTGGCTTGAATGAACAGGCCAGGTCTGCCGTCGCATCAATCACGGTTTTGCAAAATGTAAATATGGCATCCGGTTTGCCTGCCAGCTCTGGCGGAAAGCGACTGACATCCGGGTCCAGCCCTACACACAGCAGGGAATTGTTTGCCGTCCAGGCGGCAGAAAGTTTCTCGATAAAGCTCACATTGTCCTCATACGGTAGACGGTGGCAAAGCCACGCATGATGACCGACATTATACCTTGCCGCCCCTGGCCAATCTCAAACCGGGCCCATCCCGGCGAACAAACATCTTGCAGCAAGTTTGCTACAGCTTGAAGAAACTGTTTATCATGACTGACAAAGACTTTTTTGCCGCCCCACGGCTCCCCTATCACCACGAGTGCCATGATGAAAAAACCTGCTGATCCCCCCATCAACATGCTGGCACTGGAAAATCAATTCTGCTTTGCCCTGTATTCTTCATCCCTGGCCCTGACGAAGGCGTATAAGCCCCTGCTGGATGAACTGGGACTTACCTATCCGCAGTATCTGGTCATGCTGGTTTTATGGGAGCAGGACAAGCTACTGGTCAAGGAGATCGGCAACGCCCTGTTCCTGGATTCCGGCACCCTGACCCCCTTGCTGAAACGGCTGGAAGCAAATGGTTTGTTGCAGCGCCAGCGCGATGACGCAGATGAGCGCCAGGTCAGAATTACACTGACAACAGCTGGCAGGGAGTTGAGGAAGGCGGCCATGGACATCCCGCAAAAAATCCTCTGTGCCAGCGGACAAAGCAAGGAAACCCTGATAGACCTGCGCACCAGCCTGAGCGCTTTGAGGACAGAGTTGCTCAATACCTGAAGCATCTTGGAACCCGTTTGCGATCTGTAGCGAATGTGCGCAATAGAGTTCACGCAGGGTTCATGTGCTGATCAAAATGCGCATGTACCAGAGTACATCAGAGTACATTCCACTTTTGCGCTGCGCTTGGTTGTCATGAATATTACCGCCCCCATCCCGCTGAAGCACGCTCGCTTGCTCGCTACAGATCGTAGGCAGGTTCTCAGGTCATGAGATGCACTCAACAAGGACTTTTTCTATTGATTGTGTAACAAGCCCTTGAATAAACACATATGCCTACTATGATGCCTATAGAAAAAACAATGAAAAATTAGATTGCACACAATTTAATTGCGCGATATAGTTCATCCATGGCATTCGTAGCCACTCAATCAACCCGAACAAGGAGCAAGATAATGCAAGTACTTTACACAGCAAATGCAACAGCCACTGGTGGTCGTGATGGCCGCGCCGTTTCCAGCGACAATCAGCTGGAAGTCAAACTGACGACCCCAAAAGAACTGGGTGGCGCAGGTGGTGAAGGCACCAATCCAGAACAAATGTTTGCTGCCGGTTATTCCGCCTGTTTCATCGGTGCCATGAAATTTGTCGCAGCAGCCCAGAAAACAGCACTGCCAGCAGATACATCCGTCAATGGCCTGGTGGGCATAGGCCCGAATGGCAAGGGTGGTTTTGGTCTGGCCGTGACACTGAATGTCAGCCTGCCTGGCCTGGATCATGCAGCAGCCGAAGCACTGGTACACAAGGCACATGAAGTCTGCCCATATTCCAACGCCACACGCGGCAATATTGATGTGACTTTGAATATTCTGTAATACCGCAGAAAAATATGCCGCCTGATGACGGCATAAGCTGTAAAAAATCCCCCGTCAGCAATGATCAATATTGATCTGACTGGGGATTTTTTCATGCTACTACACCAGAAGCTGTGCTCAATTAACAGGTTTTCAATTTTCTGAGAATTCGGAGATGGCTGGCTGTGTTAAGCGAGCCATATGAATGCAACAGCCAATGAATAGGCGGTCAGGAAATTTCGTGCGGTTTTGTCATAGCGTGTTGCAATCGCTCTCGATTGTTTTAGCTTACAAAAGAAAAGCTCAATCAGATGACGCTCTTTATAAAGATGTTTGTCATGCTCACGCGTTTGCTTCCTGTTTTTTTTCGGTGGAATGAACATCATTCTTGCCGTTGCCTCTAGCGGCTCCATCATGCACGCATCAGCGTCATAAGCTTTGTCCGCCAGTACTGAGGTAATCAATCAAATCAGTTCCACGCTCAAGAAAGCGAAGACAGTACGCTCACTTTAGAACCTCATAGAGATGCTACAACTGCTGTACTTTACTTGTCACGCTATCGTAACTTTAAGTGAATAACATATCAGTCTTTAAATATATTTAAAATATATAAGGCTGAGAATGAAAAAAGATAGTGCTTGCAAAATGCAAAATACACAACGACGTTCAGTATTAAAACTTGGTGTTGCGTCAAGCTTGGCTGTTAGTGGCTTGTTAACCGGTTGCGGCGGCAGTAGCGAAACGAAAGCTGATACAGCTGTAACCAATAAGATGATATCTAGTTTCGCGCTGGCGGTTTTACCGGATACTCAGTTCTATTCTCGGTACGCAACTTCGGCCGAAAGCAATCAGTATGAACGCCATTATGGCAACGAACCGTTTTCTGCGCAGACCAATTGGGTCGCTCGCAATGCGCAGTCACTAAATATTCCATTTCTGATTCACCTTGGTGATGTGGTCGATCAAGTCGGAAAACCGGAACAATGGAAGGTTGCCGACAGCGCCATGCAAGTATTAGAGGTGGCAAAAATTCCATACTCTATTCTGGCAGGTAACCATGACGTCCTGAACGACATTGACTTTGATACTGATACAACCAAGGGCACAGACACCCAACGAGTATTGACTAATGAGCCTTACCTGCAATGGTTCAGTACCAAGCGAGCACAACGCCAAGCCACGTTTGGCGCTCGAGACAGCACTGGCTTCCATGAGTATCACATCTTCACTGCTCAGGATCAGCAGTTTCTGGTGCTGTCGTTGTCATGGCGTATTTCTGACGCAGGTATCGTCTGGGCGCGTAAGGTATTGGCTGATCATCCGACTTTGCCTGTGATCTTAGTCAACCATCAGTTACTTAATATAGCGGCAGACGCTGTTAGCCCACTTGAAACCGGATACGGGAAAATGTTGTGGGAGAAGCTTATTCGTGATAACGATCAAATATTTATGACGCTTAACGGTCACCATCACGGCGGCGCGCGTCTTACCAAGATTAACGACTTCGGCAACGCTGTTGAAGAAATGGTGGTCGATTACCAGATGGCCTACCAAGGTGGCAACGGCCTTATGCGCCTTTATGAATTTGATCTAACTAATAATCAGATCAAGGTGTTGTCATTCTCTCCTTGGGTGCCGATGAAGCCAACAGTTACGCTAAATACTTTCGATCGAGCAGTGTTAACAGAAAGCAATCACAACTTCACCATCAACATCAATTTCGCGAAGCGCTTTGCCCGCTTCAACACCACATTTAATGCTGGTAAGGCAATCGTAACTTCGTCTCTAGTTGATCAGGCGAAGGCATTGGTATTAAAGGGTTACACCGAGCAGGCAGTGGTTGAACAAGTCTTGCCCAAAGACACTGAGGACTACCCTAAAGTGGCATCGACAGTAGCGCACTGGCGGTTTTACGGTGGTGTTGATGGCGCGGCCATTGCGCCAGGCACGCGAATCGCGGATGTCACTGGTGCTAATCCTTTGACGCGTGACCAACTCAATCAGGGTGGTATCGTTGGTGCTGACGCGGGTGACATTGTATGGAGCAACGATCATCACCGACTTTCCTCTGCGCCGGGCTCTGCCAGCTTCCTCAACACGGACAAAAATGCCCCTCGCCTCAGCTACTTCCTGACGGACGCTAATGCGGTCATCAATAGGCAGACCTTTGCCTCCAGTGGTTACACAATTGAGGCGTTCATCAAGATCGACCCGGCATGGGTCAAGGCTAAACACGCTTGGATGAACATCATGACACGGGATGGCAAACGCGGGGATTTGGCAGGTTTCAACGGTGGCGATCCAGAATCGCCGCCGCTACTGTTTGCTATTTCTAGTCTACGCGAAGTCCAATGGGAAGTCGTACCAGATATTACTGGTCAACGCGACGCTTTGGCGAGCTGGTCCGGTGAGATAATCGCAGGGAACTGGGTACATATTGCTATCGTCAACGATCCAACGACGCATGACACCATCATGTATGTGGAAGGCGCACCTGTACTGCGCAATAGCAGCAACGTAGTTGGTCTTGCCACATTATCGGCTTCTTCTCCATGGGTGGTGGGTGGCGGTTCGTGGGATGGCGCTCGTGCAGACGGCTTTTTTGGGAAAATAGGCGAATTGCGCGTCACGGCCGCAGCACTGACATCGAACCAGTGGCTTACCTCCCGCAGAAGCTGATCTTGCCGTTATATTATTGCATTCAGCAACGTTTCTTAGGCGCTATTTTCTGAGAATTCAGAGATGGCTCGCTGTAATAAGCGAGCCATATGAATGCAGCAGCCAAATAAATCGCGGCCAGGAAATTTTGTGCGGTTTTGTCATAGCGTGTTGCAATCGCTCTCAATTGTTTTAGCTCACAAAAGAAATGCTCAACCAGATGACACTCTTTATAAAGATGTTTGTCATGCTCACGCACTTGTTTCCTGTTCTTTTTTGGCGGAAAGACCACCCTACTTCCCGCAGCCACTAGCGGTTTTATTATGTGCGCATCGCGCATAATAAGCTTTGTCTGCTAGTACTACGGGTGCCGCTAATTCAGAAATCAATACTTCGGCTCCTTTCAGGTCAGACACTTGGCCTTGTGTTACACAAAAATTGACTGGATTATCTAATTACCTAGCGCGTCAACGGTCGCATGGATTTGCGTGCTCAGTCCACCGCTTTTTAAAACAGTTTGCAAGAGGTTCCGTTGACGAGACTCCTGCATTAGGAAACATCAATGATGATGCTCGGCCTCAGGCTGGTTCACCAGTTCCAGTACCGGAGCCGGTGTTTTCAGGCTCTTGCCGCTCTGCCCTTCGGCAGGTACTTCCACCCAGTCAAGCCTGCCCTTTTCACATAATTGCAGCACCTTGAAAGCCAGCTTGCCTGCAGTATCAGGCAGCTTTACCTGTATGGAAAATTCATCATAGTAAGCATCCGGCAAAGGACCTCCGGTCCAGCTGACTTCACGTACGTCACGGCTGATGGTCTTGCCATGTGAGGTATAAGGTGTGCTGAGATTTTCAATCAACGTGTCAATTTTCCAGCCGGCCTTGGGCATGGGTTTGGCACCACTCACGGTTTCCGGCAAGATGACTTTCAGGGTATGCGTGGCACTGCCATCGCAACCATGTCCCACCTTGAATGTCAGTTTCTGATAACTGCCAGCAGGCGCTTTTGCCTGGTCCAGGGTAATGTGTGCAGATGCGGCCTGCGCGAACATGGCGGCCAGTAAAATGAAACCCGTTTTTTTCATACTGTTCTCCTTAAATCTGAAGGTATTGTCTGTTCAGGTAATTGAGGTAACTGAGGTAACTGAGGCAACAAACGCAATTCATGTCCCGGCATTACAGACTCGCGTGCTATGGCCTGGTGCAAATAAAACGCATAGGCATGCCAGACTGCCAGGGCGCAGATAGCCGCTACATTGAAACAGCGCAGTGCTGGTAACAAGTGACCCGGCTTGTTTTTCATCATGTTCATGGTAGCCGCCAATCAATGATGCGTAGTCTGGTTCAAGGGCTTTGCGATTGCCTTCACTTCCAGCGTTTCGCGTTTCTTGTCCTTGCCTTCGACGACCAGTATCAGCGGTACGATGTCACCATCCTTGATCTGGCTCTTTAAATCCATCAGCATGATATGAAATCCACCTGGTTTCAGCTCCACCGTTTTACCAGCGGGCAAATCAATGCTGTCTACCTGGCGCATTTTCATGATGTTGTCACTCATTTCCATTTTATGCATTTCTGCAATGCCAGCGACCGGTGAACGCACCTCTACCAATTTTGCATCTTTGACAGAACTGATCTGCATGAAAGCGCCACTGGCTTTTTGCTGGACCACAGTTGCACGCGCCCAGGCTTCTTTTACGGCTACCTGCGCCTGCACTGAAGTGATCAGGCCAGAAAACAAGGCAGCAAGTACTGCCAGTTTATTGAAGTTTTTCATTTATTTATTCCTTTTCAAGTAATCCAGAATTCATGCAATTTCCAGCATGATGAATATTTTATTTCTAAGCCGCAGACTGCATCAGATTACGCAAATCTTCTGCACATTGTTCGGCCGTTTGTTCATGCTTCAGAGCAAGGCGAATTTTTCCATTGCCATCATAAACATAACTGATGGCAGTGTGGTCCATGGTGTAAGAGCTTCCACTTGGCACCTTATTGAAAAACACACGGAAAGCCTTGGCCACTTCAGTTATTTGCTGAAGATTACCCCACAAACCCAAAAATCCGGGATCAAATGCCCGCATATACTGCGCCAGCAATTCCGGGGTATCACGTTCTGGGTCAATGGTAATAAAGATGACCTGCAAACGGCTGGCATCCTTGCCCAACAATTTACGTATCAATACTGCCCTGCTTAAGGCAGTAGGGCAAATATCCGGACATTGTGTAAAACCAAAAAAGATCAGCAGGTATTTGTTTCTGAAATCTTTCAGGGAATAGGCCTTGCCGTCATGTCCTTGCAGATGAAAATCTGCCCCATACTCAGCACCCGTAATATCAATACCGTTAAATGTCAACGGCGTGCGTTGACAGGCCAGCAAACCCATGCTGCCCAGTCCAAGCAGACCAAGCAACTCCATGGCAGAGCGACGTTTCATTTCTTTGTCCTTTGCATATCCGTCTTAACAAGCCCATCCAGGCTTGAATTGAAGCGATCCTATGCCAGATGGCAGCGCGCATGGCAGCAATGCGGCCATGCCATGCTCACCGGCATGTACTTGAGGGAATCAGCTATGAAAGACGGGCGGGGCGCGCGGCTGTGCATGCGTCCAAGCGGTCAGCGTGACCGGCGCATGATAAAACAGAGGGGGGAAATGTTCACTGAACTTGCTGTCAGCACGCTCAGGAAATGAAGGCGGCAGGAAAACGGAATGATCATTCAGCGGCAGGCACAGCCCACAGTGGCTGAAGCTATGGCCTTTCGGTTGATCACTTTTGTCTTCAGCAAGTTTGACGATTTTACCGGTTGCCGTATCGAGCAGTTTTTTACCGCTGGCGCTGCACAACTCAATCAGGCCAGACACTCGACCAGCAGCGGCAGAGCTTGACTCCATACCTGTCGCCAGCGATGGCAACAATCCACTGAACAGCAATGCAAAACATGCAAGCCATATGGTGAAGTGCCGGAGTCGGTAGGAAATGCGCATGGCAGGATTATAACCAAGATGGCAGCTTGGCGACGCCTGATGCCAGTCTGCCGGTAAAAAGATTAAAAATTTATTTTCAAGCAGCTGTGAATTTTTCTCTTCCCTGGCGAATAAATATATATGAGTTCGGCAATTGCAGCACTTGTAGTTATTACAGCAATCGAATAGGCCGCTGAACATTTATTTTCTTATTTGACACGCATTTGATGCATATCACATGCGACAGGGAGAAGTCATGTCTGTTTTATACCGTATTGTATTTTTCATCTTTCTTTGCCTGCATGTTATCCATGCAAACGGACAAGCTGCTGGCACTGCTCTACCAAACCTGGACTCTATCCTGCAACAACACTATGCAGCGACAGGTGATTTTTCCAGGCTACAGTCCAGACGTGTCAAATTGCGCATCATCGGTATGGCGCCGTTTGAAATACCAAGCACGATAGAAGCAAAGCGCCCCAATCTGTTACGGCGTGATGTCTTTCTACAGGGGCAGGTGCAAAGCAGCGCCTACGATGGTAAGGATGCCTGGAAAATAGACCCTTTTCTTTCCAGCGGCAAACAAGCCGTCAACATGCCCACTGATGAACTGCCTGCGCTGATTGAAGAAGCCTATTTTGACGGCATCCTGATAGCGGCACAAAAATCCGGATTCCCGCTACGCTATCAGGGGGAAGAAAAACTTGACGGCAAGTCTGTCCATGTCATTAAAGTCAGCCTACCGGGCACAGGTGAATCCAGCATTTATCTGGATGCCAGCAATTTTCTCGAAGTAAAACGGGTACAAAAACGATCTGTGATGGGACAGATGACAGAGCTGGAAATCTTCAGCATGGATTACCGTAAGCAGGATGGACTGCAACTACCCTTTCGCATAGAAATCGGTACCAAAGGTGCAAGTCAGCGCATGCGCATGATCATAGACAAGGTAGAGAACAACCCCGTGATTGCAGCTTCCCGTTTTCAGCGCCCGGCGGGCAATTGAATTGCCACAGACCTTACTTCTGACATGGAAACTTTCATGCACACTGCCATGCACTCCATCACACATACGCGCGCGCAGCATACCGCTTTAGCCACCAGCAGTGCAGACCGTCTGCATGGGCTGGATGCCCTGCGCGCATTTGCCCTGTTACTGGGTGTACTCTTGCATGCAAGCATGTCTTTCCTGCCGGGTGCACAGTTTTTCTGGGTAGTCAGTGATCATGAAAAAAGTGCTGTCCTGGGACCTGTATTTTTCATGATTCATGTTTTCAGGATGCCTTTGTTTTTCATGCTTGCCGGTTTTTTTGCGCATATGGGTTTACAGAAAAAAGGTGTGTCCGGTTTCATCAAAGACAGGGGCCGACGCATCGCCCTGCCCTTGCTCGCAGGCTGGCCGCTGATCTTCAGCGGCATCATTGCAGCCGTGGTGCTGGCAACCTGGATCAAATCGGGCGGCAACTTGTCCAGGCAATCTCCACCAGGCCCGCGCTTCACACCTGACAGTTTCCCGCTGGCTCATCTGTGGTTTCTGTACATGCTATTGCTGTTGTATATACCATCTGTAGCGCTGTGGGCAATTTGGACACGCTGGCAAACCAGCGCTATGGTCAGGTGGCTGAACAAGGCCGATACACTGATCATGGCCAGCCTGACTGGCTGGGCGGCCCCTTTCCTGCTGGCCCTGCCGGTTGCCCTGGCTTTGTTTTATACGCCTTACTGGATCAACTGGTTTGGTGTACCCACACCAGATCAGTCACTCTATCCGGGGCGAGCGGCCTGGGTCAGTTTCGGTATGGCGTTCGGTCTTGGCTGGCTGCTATGGTCTGAGCAAAGTGTTTTTATTGTATGGAAAAAACGCTGGGCCTGGCATCTGCTGATGGCATTTTCTCTCACCAGTTATTGCCTGCTGCTTGCTGGCATGGTGCCACGACTGATGCCAGCACCCCACGACTTGAACAAGCTGCTATACGCCTTCCTGTATGCCGCTGCTGCATGGCATTTCTGCTTTGGGCTTACGGGTCTGGGCTTGCGCTACCTGAACCAGTACAAGCCGGTACTGCGCTATATTGCTGATGCGTCGTACTGGATTTACCTGATGCATCTGCCGCTGGTTATGGCAGCCCAGGCATGTGTGTCACGCAGCGACTGGCACTGGCTATTCAAACTGACGGTAATTATGGGCAACACTTTATTGCTGACACTGCTCAGCTATCACTGGCTGGTAAGATACACCTGGCTGGGTGCTGTGTTGAATGGCAAACGTGCCCAGCGAACAAACAGGGCCCCATAACATGGATGAAGCACTCTTCCTGCAACAACTGGCAGCGCACAAGCGTCTGCTGTACAAGGTTGCCTATAGTTATTGCCGTAATACAGAAGACCGGCGCGATCTGGTGCAGGACATGGTGATGCAGTTGTGGCGTTCGTTTCGCAGCTTTGACCAGCGCGTCCTGTTTTCCACCTGGATGTACCGCATCGCCATGAATGTCGCCATTTCGCACTACCGCAGCGAAACACGGCAATTGCGTGACACCTTGCCACTGGAAGAATTTGGCCTGGACATTGCAGAAGCAGATCAGCTCTTCAATGCACAAAGCGACAATATGCGCACCCTGGACAAACTCATCAGCGAACTTGATGAACTCAATCGCGCCCTGATCCTGCTCTTCATGGATGGTTACAGCAATGATGAAATTGCCGCCATTATGGGACTGACTACCAGCAATGTCGCGACCCGCATGAGTCGTATCAAACAGAAATTACAAAGTCGTTTTGCAGAAGGAAATTAAGATGAATCTCGATCTTTTAAAAACCGAATGGCAAGCCAGGGATAAGGGCCTGGAACAGGCTGTCAGGCTGAATACCCAGATGTTGCGATTATCCCTGCTGGAACAGCACAGGCGCGACATCCGCAAATGGGGCTGGACAGACAAATATGAAATCATTGCCGGCACCCCCGTGTTGATTTACCTGATCTGGTTTCTGTCGCATTACATCACGGACCTGAAATTTGCCCTGCCTGCCCTGACCATACTGGCATGGACCATCGCCATGCCTCTTCTTAACCATCAACAGCGGCATGCCTTGCAAGACCTGGATTTTGCACAGCCCATCACTAGCGTGCAAAGACAACTGGCAGAACTAAAAGCCGGGCGGCTCAAGCTATTCAAATGGGCGTTCCTGCTGGGGCAAATTGTCTGGTTCATTCCGTTTTTGCTGGTGCTTTTCAAGGGTGTGTTTGGCGTGGACCTGTATCAAAAAACCGAGAACTTCATCCTCCCCAGCCTGATGGTCAGCCTGATGTTCATCCCGCTGGCGATAGGTATTTCCAAGCTGCTGTCAGGACGGCTGAGTCGCTCGACAAGCTTCCAGGCGCTTACCGATTCGCTGGCAGGCGAAGATTATAAACAGACCAGGCATTTCTTAAAGACACTGGCACAGTTTGAAGCAATGCCTGCGGAAAGCAAAACTAATGCGACATCCAGCCATTGAGTCCATCACCAGCAAAACGCGTTCAATTACAATTGCTCATAGTCGCATGCTAGCCAAGCTTTGGTTTGCGAGTGTTATTGTCCCTGGAGTACGCAAGCAAGGTCAGCAAGAACCAGCATGGTCGATTACCAGCCCTTAATATAGATTCACCTGATAGATCAGACAAGCCAGACAGACCAGATGAAGACCATGATTCCCCATTACAGCCAGCAACAAGTCCGTGCTGCATTGCCCTACGCAAGACTGATTCCTGCCTTGCGCCAGGCGTTCACCGAAGACATGATCGCCCCCAGGCGACATGCGCATACCCTGTCAGAGGCGGATAGTTCCAGTCTTTTGCTGATGCCGGTCTGGCAAAGCCATGGGCACCTGGGAGTGAAACTGGTGACGGTTGCCCCGCACAATACCAGCCTGCCCTCGGTACATGCGATCTTTGTTTTGTTTGATACGCAAACCGGTGCGCCGCTGGCCCTGATGGATGGCGAAGAACTGACCCTGCGTCGTACTGCTGCCGCTTCAGCACTGGCATCATCGTTTGCATCCCGAAGCGACAGTCAGCGTCTGCTGCTGGTCGGCAATGGCAGCCTGGCTCCACACATTGCGGTTGCACATTGCCATACCCGGCCTGTCAGCCATATCAGCATCTGGGGACGATCAGGCGATAAATCTGCACTGACTGCCAGGACGCTGCGTGAACATGCCGAGCTGCCTGCAACTGTCCATATTGAAGTGGTAAGTGACCTGGCAGCTGCCTGCGCGCAGGCCGACATCATCTCCTGTGTAACCACCAGCAAGACCCCGGTGGTACTGGGAGAACATGTGAAGGCAGGCACACATGTGGATCTGGTGGGTGGGTTTCGCCCCGATATGCGTGAAGTGGACGATGCCCTGATGCACAAGGCCACTGTCTACGTGGATACGTATGCAGGCGCGCTGACAGAAGCGGGGGACCTGACACAAACCCTGACCAATGGCAGCCTTGCCAGATCAGCCATCGTTGCGGAACTGGCCGAACTCTGTGCAGGCCAACATCCCGGAAGAACGCAAGCAACAGACATCAGTGTGTTTAAATCGGTGGGAACGGCGATAGAAGATTTATGTGCCGCCAACCTGGTTTGGGAAAGTCTGGCTGCCAACGCCTGAGCGTCATGCAGCCATTTTTCGTTCAAGTCAGCCAGCATGGCTGAGTAGCCAGATGGGGCAGTGCTGATCAGGTCTTGGAGAAGCCACCAAGCAAGGCTGCTTTTCTTTGTGGCTTGGCTGTAGTGCCTGCCTTGCCGTCTGTTGCATCTACCACTGGTGTGGCGGCAGAGGCGCTAGGTTCGTAAGGCTTAAGGAACCAGGGGTCAATTTTTTCTCTTGGCGGTTGAAAACTGCGTGTTGGCCTGTCACTTCTGTCGGCACGATCAGTCCGTTCTGTGCGTTCAGGACGCTCAGCAGAACGATCAGCACCTCTGTCGCCATTGCGGTCAGCGCGTTCACGCGGCGCACGGTGTTCAGCCTGATGTAGGGATGTAGCAACAAAACCAGCCAGGTTCAGGCGCACGATCTTTTGCTTGATCATTTTTTCGATATCGATCAACAGACGCTCATCCTGATCGGTATGCAGAGAAATCGCATCCCCTTTGGCACCGGCACGGCCAGTACGGCCTATGCGATGTACATAGTCTTCGGCGTTATATGGCAAATCAAAATTGATGACGCAAGGCAGTTCTGCAATATCCAGTCCGCGTGCAGCCACGTCAGTCGCCACCAGCACTTCAACTTCGCCCTGCTTGAAGGCTTCCAGTGCTGCCATGCGTTCTTGCTGTGACTTGTCACCATGAATCGCCGATGCCTTGACACCCTGCTTGACCAGATGTACGGCCAGACGTGATGCACCTATCTTGGTATTGGAAAAGACAATGACCTGTTTCAAGCCGCGTTCGCGGATGATAAAGGATACGGCATCGCGTTTTTCTTCCGTCGACACCTTGTACAGAATCTGCGTGACATTGTCAGCCGTGGCATTGCTGCGCGCCACTTCTATCGTCTGCGGATTGGTCAAAAAACTGGCTGCAAGCTTTTTGATTTCCTGTGAAAAGGTAGCGGAGAACATCAGATTCTGGCGCTTTTTAGGCAGCAGATTGATGATGCGTTGCAGATCAGGCAAAAAGCCCATGTCCAGCATGCGATCAGCCTCGTCCATGACCAGGATCTCGGTCTGTGACAGGTTGATGGTTTTTTGCTGCACGTGATCCAGCAAGCGCCCAGGAGTGGCAATCACGATTTCAACGCCGGAACGCAGTGCCGCAACTTGCGGTGCCATGTCCATGCCGCCAAACACCACGGTAGAACGCAGGGGCGTATGACGAGAATAGGCTTTCACGTTTTCAGCGACCTGATCAGCCAGCTCACGGGTAGGCGTCAGTATCAGCGCACGCACCGGGTGGCGTGCCGGTGATGCACTGGTATTCGCATGGGCCAGCAGCAGTTGGATAATAGGCAGGGAAAAGCCGGCGGTCTTGCCAGTGCCGGTTTGTGCCGCGCCCATGACGTCACGCCCTTGTAGAACAACCGGAATAGCCTGTTCTTGTATGGGTGTGGGGTGGACATAACCCTGATCAGTCAGGGCACGCAAAATATCCGGCGACAGGCCGAAATCAGCAAACTTCACGTCTGGCGTAGTTTGCTCGGGGACAGGTATAGCTGGGGACTTGATATCAGTCATGGTATTTGGTGGGCCTCCCGTGAGTCGAACACGGTACCAACGGATTATGAGTCCGCTGCTCTAACCAACATGAGCTAGAGGCCCAATTCTTTCTGCAAGCTCTGCCTGCTTTAATCTGAGGATAATCCAGGATTGGAAAAATACTTCAGGTTTGCAGGAAAAGCCCGATGCTGCCACCTGCAAAATACTGTGCCTACCTACTAAAAACTCAGCACAATATCAATTGAATGGGCACCGAAAAAACCGACGCCCATTGTACAACATTAATTACCTTCTAGGAAGCTCTTCAGCTTATCAGAACGCGAAGGATGACGTAATTTACGCAATGCCTTGGCTTCTATCTGACGAATACGCTCCCTGGTCACGTCAAATTGTTTACCCACTTCTTCCAGAGTATGGTCGGTAGACATTTCAACGCCAAAACGCATGCGCAGTACTTTCGCTTCACGTGGTGTCAGCGAATCCAGCACATCCTTGACGACATTACGCATGGATGCATGCAGAGCCGCATCAGCCGGAGCCAGTGTATGGTTATCTTCAATGAAATCACCCAGGTGCGAATCATCATCGTCACCAATAGGTGTTTCCATGGAAATTGGCTCTTTCGCAATCTTCATGATCTTGCGAATCTTATCTTCCGGCATTTCCATCTTGATCGCCAGGGTAGCCGGATCAGGCTCAACACCTGTTTCCTGCAAGATCTGGCGCGAGATACGATTCATTTTATTGATCGTTTCTATCATGTGCACTGGAATACGGATGGTACGTGCCTGATCAGCGATAGAACGGGTAATCGCCTGACGTATCCACCAGGTGGCATACGTCGAGAACTTGTAACCACGGCGGTATTCAAACTTGTCCACTGCCTTCATCAAACCGATATTGCCTTCCTGGATCAGATCCAGGAATTGCAAACCGCGATTCGTGTATTTCTTAGCGATGGAAATTACCAGGCGCAAGTTAGCCTCGGTCATTTCACGCTTGGCCTTGCGCGCCTTCATTTCACCGGCAGACATCTTTTTATTGATGTTGCGCAGATCAGGCAAAGGCAATACAACGCGGGCCTGCAAATCGATCAGTTTTTGCTGTAGTTGTTGTACTGAAGGGATATTACGACCCAGCACAGCACTGTAGGAATGACCGGAATTCACTTCGCCTTCAACCCAGCTCAGATTGGTTTCATTACCAGGGAAGACTTTGATGAAATGCGAACGCGGCATACCGCAGCGATTAACTACTACTTCGAGTATCTGTTTTTCCACATGGCGTACTTCATCTACCTGACCACGCAAGGTATCGCACAGTTTTTCAACCACTTTGGCAGTAAAGCGTATGCCCAGCAATTCACCGGAAATCGCTTCCTGTGCCTTGATGTAAGCCTTGGAGTTATACCCTTCTTTTTCGAAGGATCTGCGCATTTTTTCAAAATTCGTCGCAATGATTTCGAATTTTGCGAGCGAATCACGTTTCAGTTGTTCCAGTTGTTCTGCAGAGATGGCAGCAGCACCAGCGGCACCGCCATCATCATCTTCCTCGTCTTCTTCTTCGTCTTCTTCTTCGTCTTCTTCTGACTCTTCTTCGACGACGACAGCAGCAACGACAGGTGCAGACTCTTCAGACGCATTCGGGTCAACCAGGCCATCGACGATTTCATCGATCTTGATTTCATCGGCAGCAATACGGTCAGCCGCAGCCAGGATTTCAGCAATCGTGGTTGGACAGGCAGAAATCGCCTGTATCATGTCTTTCAGGCCTTCTTCGATTTTTTTCGCGATGACGATCTCGCCTTCGCGCGTCAGCAACTCAACCGAACCCATTTCACGCATATACATGCGTACTGGATCAGTGGTGCGACCAAAATCGGAATCGACCGTGGACAGCGCAGCTTCAGCAGCGGCTTCCACTTCGTCATCATCGGTCGTGACAGTGACAACGTTATCCGACAACAACAGGGTTTCTGCATCGGGGGCCTGTTCATACACAGCCACACCCATGTCATTGAAGGTACCGATAATGCCTTCAATCGCTTCCGGATCAACGACGTTTTCCGGCAAGTGATCATTGATTTCAGCAAACGTCAGATAGCCGCGATCCTTACCCAGTTTGATCAGGGTTTTCAGTTTCTGGCGACGACGTTCGAGCTCTTCTTCTGTGGCTTCCGGATCAGATGAGAAAGCATCTTTCAGCAAGGCTTTTTCCTTGGCTTTGCGATCTTTTGCCTTGGCCTTGTCTATGGCTTTCATCTCGGCGCGTTCTACCGCGTTCAATGCAGCGATTTCTTCATTCTCAGGCTGATATTCTTTAGGCTTGCGACCACGACGACCAGGCACCTTCACTCCAGGCAATACGTAGCCGGAAGTGTCAATGGCGGCAAGCACCGCAGCATCGGTAGTCTGGCTTACGGTAGGCGCAGAACCGGTCTTGATTTCCTGCACCTCTGGTGCAGCTTTTGCTGAATTCTTGGTTGGCTTAGTCACTGTCTTTGAATCGGTTTTGTTAATTGTCACAGAAGCTTTCGATGATACGGATACTGGTTCTGGCTGAGGCCTGGCTAGTGCTGCACTCTTGGCTTTTCCACTTGCCTGAGAACTGGCCGCTTCTGCAGGCAAATTCTCTTTTCTTGCCGGGGGTTTCGCATTCTTGCCGCTCACGTCCTTACCAGCCGTTTTTGTCGCAGACCTGGACTCTTCAACATCCACGTCTTTGGCTTTTGCTGCCGCCTTCAATACTGCTTTACTTGCTACCTGTTTCGTTGCCTGTGGTGTCACTGCAACCGTATTCTTTATTACTTTAGGCGCTTTAACGTCTTTCGCAACCCCTTTTTTCTCGAGCACTTTTTCCGCAGTCTTCACCTGCTTGCTACCGGACTTTGATGCGGGCAGCGTAACGACAGCGGTTTTACCCGGCTTGCCGGCAACCACCTTTACAGATGCCTTCGCTGCTGCATTGCTGCCTGCACTTGCCGCTTTCGCGGTGCTGGCAACGGTCTTTACCGTTTTTGTTACGGCCGTGGCCTGCGCTTTTTTGGGCGCGGTAGTCACGGTTTTCTTAACCGTAGTGGATGCCAGGGTTTTCGCGGGTTTCTTCATTGCGTTAGCCATTGAATCAAACCATCCGGAACTGAGGAAGTCGCCTGTTTGGATTTCACAAAAAAGAAAATGCGCTGCCATCAGATCTTGCGACCTGCATCGCAGAGCAAACTCTTGTTTGTTTCAGACTTCCCGAGTCTCAGCGCCAGTGTTTTGGGTTACTCGGAGGAGCATTACACTCACCTAAACAACACATTCCACGCAAATGCCAAGAGCTTTGCCCAGAATGAAACAACCTAAGACCTTGAATCGAAAGCCTTTAATTATAACACGCGAGCGTACTTTACTCCAGCCCAAGACTATGCCATATAGCTATTTCCTGAACAAAATTTAGGCAATATCACAGCAGTTACAGGCATTTCAATACAGTTTTGCACACAAAAAATTGCCAAATGGTTTAGCAAAATGTGCAATCAGCGCGTTAATTCTTCAAGTATGCACAGCAATTGATGGCGAAAGCCGCAATAACAAGGGCCAGGTCAAGCAATCATCAAGCCAGCAACGAAAAAACCTCTGGAATTTATCTAAAAGCAACACAGAGGCAGGATAAACGAGCTCAAACCACCACTTCATCGATTGGCGGCTTCAGCCTCTGCCTCTTTACGCAATTGCCCCTGCAACAACATAATTTCGCGATAGCGGGCAATATCTGCTTCTTCACGCAGGCCACGCGCAGCCAGCGCGTCCAGCTCTGACCGCAATACCTGAAAACGCACCTGGCGTATGGCCCCAGACAATTCCTGCCTGACCATGTCGATATCGGTTTCAGTCTGCTCAGCCACTTCGGCAATCAGCGCATCAAAATCAGACCCACTGGCCCGCAACTGTTCTGCCAGGGCAGCAAACTGGGCGTGCTCACCCATGCTTTGCGCAATGGCTACCAGTTGCCCCAGCATGGCCGCACCATCCGGTGCCAGCATGGCAGCATCGGCCAGCATGTTTTCGTCCAGCATCAACGCCAATGAAGGATGCGCCACCAGAATACGGATAATCTGTCGTTCCAGCCCCACAGGCGCACTTCGCTTGGATTTGGGCGGCGCCAGTTTCTGGCGCGCCACGGGTTGACTCAATTCAAACATGGTTTCAATTTCTGCCGGACTGGTCTGCGTCACCTGCGCCAAATTACGCACCAGTTGCAAACGCAGGCCGGAAGGCTGCATCGCCTGCAACAAAGGCTTGGCATCAAACTGGGTTCTGGCTCGCCCTTCTGCCGTTGTCAGGTCATTATCGCCTATGGTTTCACGCATGAAAAATTGCGACAGCGGCATGGCATCATGCACTTCCTGCTCAAAGGCTTCGGTACCAAATTCACGAATGAAACTGTCGGGATCATGCTCGGTCGGCAAGAACAAAAACTTGATAATCTTGTCGTCGTTTGCATGCGGCAGACAGGCATCCAGCGCACGCCTTGCAGCACGACGCCCGGCACTATCACCATCAAAACTGAAAATCACGTGGTCCGTCTGGCGCAAGAGTTTTTGCACATGAGTCGGCGTACAGGCCGTTCCCAAGGTGGCCACGGCTTGCGGGAAACCCATTTGCGCCAATGCCACCACATCCATATAACCTTCTGTCACCAACACATAGCCAGCTTCGCGTATCGGTTGACGCGCTTCAAACAGACCGTATAACTCAAAGCCTTTTTGAAACAAGGGGGTTTCTGGCGAATTCAGGTATTTAGGTTCGCCCTGCTCCATAATGCGACCGCCAAAACCGATCACCTGCCCTTTGGTATTACGGATCGGGAACATGACGCGATCACGAAAACGGTCATAGCGCTTGCGCCCACCGCCCTCTTCTTCGCTCTTGTCTATCACCAGACCAGCCTCAACCAGCGAAGCATCGCCATAATCATTGAAGACAGAACGCAAACCATCCCAGGCATCAGGTGCAAAACCCAGCCCGAAACGTGCCGCCACTTCACCGGTCAAACCACGTTTTTTCAGATACGCAATAGCTTGTGGCGCAGTACGCAATTGCTGCTTGTAATATTCACCGGCCTTGGTCATGACTTCGGACAGGGCCAGACTTTTTGCCTGCACTTCTGCCCTTTGTGCCGGCAGCATGCGATCCTCTTCCGGCACGATCATGCCATTGCTTTGCGCCAGATCGCGAATCGCATCGACATAACTGAGGCCGGAATATTCCATCAAAAATCCGATGGAACTGCCATGCGCACCACAACCAAAACAATGATAAAACTGCTTGGTTGGACTTACTGTAAAACTGGGGGATTTTTCATTATGAAAGGGGCACAAACCCATGTAGTTTGCGCCACCTTTTTTTAATTGCACGTATTTACCCACCACGTCGACAATGTCAACGCGGGCCAGTAGATCCTGGATAAAACTCTGAGGTATCAAAGCAGGATGCCAGCAAATGAATTCAACACGCGCGACGCCGGCAAATTATTTTGCCAATGCCGCCTTGACCAAACCAGACACCTTGCCCATATCGGCACGACCGGCCAGCTTGGCTTTCAATACATCGATGACCTTACGCATGTCTTGCGGGCCAACAGCACCGGTTTCAGCGACAGCAGTGGCCACAGCAGCCTGCACTTCTTCATCTGACAGTGCAGCAGGCATGTATTTCGACAAAATTTCCAGTTCAGCTTTTTCTATGTCTGCCAGATCCTGGCGACCACCGGCTTCAAACTGCGTGATGGAGTCTTTGCGCTGCTTGATCATTTTTTCTATGATCGCCAACACCATGCCATCGTCCAGCTCTATGCGCTCATCCACTTCTTTTTGCTTCATGGCGGCAGTCAGCAGGCGAATAGTACCCAGTTTGGCTGTTTCTTTGGCACGCATTGCGGCCTTCATGTCGTCGGTGATCTGTTCTTTTAAAGTCATGGCCAACCCCTGATATCAATTAATCAAATAGTAGTCAAACAATCGTCGAATAACATTTCGACAAAAACAACAAAGCCCGCTGCGGCTGACCGGAGCGGGCATGCAAACCTAAGCAGATAACCGCGATGTACCCGGCAAACCGACCGCCGAACACAACAACAGGATTAGTACATCTTCTTAGGCAATTGCTGACTACGAATACGTTTGTAGTGACGCTTAACAGCAGCAGCCAGCTTACGCTTGCGTTCCGCTGTTGGCTTCTCGTAGAACTCGCGAGCGCGCAATTCGGTCAACAGACCGGTCTTTTCGATAGTGCGCTTGAAGCGGCGCATGGCGACTTCGAACGGCTCGTTTTCTTTAAGGCGAATTGTGGTCATGTAAGTTCAAACCATGGAAAGATTTATAGGAAGACCGAGATATTAACAGGAAAAATAGATTAATGGAAGAAGCTTGATTAAATCTTGCGCAAATACTTGCAGGGCCGGGTAATAAAAGCCTGCGCAACGTCAGATAAACATCCCTGTTCTTCCTTGATTTATGGGGGAGTATAGGAAAATACTTAACCGCTTCCCCTCCTGCAACAATAGCCTGAAATTTATACTCCCTACAGTATAAAGCAAATCAAGGTCTTATGCAAAAACACAACGCCAGGTCCCCTCAGGCTCCATTACACCGACAGGCCAGCAGCGCTACCCGATGCCCAGGCCCACTGGAAATTATATCCCCCCAGCCAACCAGTCACATCCACCGCCTCACCTATAAAATACAGGCCAGGCACTTTATTGCTCATCATGCTTTGCTGTGACAATTCACGCGTATCAACACCACCTCGTGTCACCTCGGCCTTGCGATATCCTTCAGAACCATTCGGCACCAGTTCCCAGCGATT
Source organism: Undibacterium sp. Ji49W (assembly GCF_049340205.1). Taxonomy (NCBI): domain Bacteria; kingdom Pseudomonadati; phylum Pseudomonadota; class Betaproteobacteria; order Burkholderiales; family Oxalobacteraceae; genus Undibacterium; species Undibacterium sp. Ji49W. The sequence continues at coordinate 99,697 of NZ_JBMPOW010000017.1, forward strand.
CAGTTTTTCACCTATCAGGCGCAGGCGCTTGTCAGGCATATCGGCCACCTTTGCGTCACCGGTAAAACCGTGCGCCAGCAGCAAGCCATCCACCAGCCGGGCCGGCAGGTATTGTGATAAATGATTGGCCAGATTTTTCTTGATCATGGTCTTGTTTTCCACCAGGTCCTGCGCCACATCGATTTCGGGCAAAAGATTAATGCGCAAGGCTTTGCCCGGCTCCCAAAAGCTGGATATCTGCAAGACCGCCGGACCAGACAAGCCACGGTGGGTAAACAATAAATCTTCCCTGAATACGGTACGTGCTTTTTTCTCACCGGTTTCTATATCCACCTCCAGCGAAATACCGGACAAGGGCACAAATGGCTCCCATGCAGTGGCGTCAAAAGTCAATGGCACCAGCGCCGGGCGCGTCTCTATGATTTTCAGGCCAAACTGACGCGCAATTTTATGGGCAAAATCAGTTGCACCTATCTTCGGTATGGATAAGCCACCAGTAGCAATCACCACCTGCCCTGCCTTCACTTCACCGGCTCCAGTATGCAAGATAAATCCCTGGCCATCTTGCTGTACATCGTCCACCTTGCAGCCCATGCGCCATTCCACTTTACCGGCATCACATTCAGCTTTCAGCATGCGTATGACATCTTCTGCACTGTCATCACAAAACAACTGCCCCTTGTGCTTTTCATGCCATGCAATGTGATGACGCTTCATCAGCGTCAGGAAGTCTTGCGGGGTATAACGTGAGAGTGCACTTTTACAAAAGTGCGGATTCTCTGACAAAAAATTAGCAGGTGTTGCATGCAGGTTAGTAAAATTGCAGCGGCCACCACCAGAGATACGGATTTTTTCTGCCAGGCGATCTGCGTGGTCTATCAACACCACGCGCTTGCCACGCTGACCAGCGACTGCTGCACACATCAAACCGGCAGCACCGGCGCCGATAACGGCAAGATCAAACTGTTTGCTCATGGCTTTTTACTTTCACAAAATTCAGGCGAGATTGTAGCGCAGGGCATGCGGGCTCGTCCGCAAACAGGAAGCCTTACATTCCAATCCGGAATAATTCCTGAGTACGAATCAAGCTGATTGAGTGGGTTATAGAGCCGGTTATAGAGCTACCGATCAAGCTACTTGGCAAGCAAACTCATTGCCTGATTTTTACAGCACTCATCCCCTGCATGCATCAGAAAACAAAACCCATTGCTGTAACATCTTGATACACAAATGCTGCTCATTTTTCCAATGTCATAATTGATTTGAAAACTGTGTCATCGTTTCGCGTATCCATTAAATCAGACGCACCAAATCACCCGCCTGACGCACCAAAAAAACGCAAAGCAATTTTGCGTCAAATCAAGCGTATCCCTGTTTGAAATACACAACATATTTCTTCCAAAAAGCGCATTTACTTATAATCAAATAAGTAATTCTTGACTTGTTTCTGGCCAAGAGAGATAACAACAACGCAGCCACGCAAACGATTACGCAAACGATTGCGATGGCTCCTGTAGCGAAATCTTGATTTCACCACGCCCCATTTCAGGGATGGTGCATATGCACCATGCCGGAACACCCTCGATTAACATCATTTTGGGAACATACCTATGCGCAAAACTATTTCTCAGCAACTACACAAGGGAGTCGGACTGAGCGCCATCGCTTTGGCCGTTGCCGCCGCCTTCCCCATGCAAGCTGCCTGGGCCCAGGACGCCAAGCCTGAAGCCAAAAATGACGGCACACAACTGGAAACAGTGATCGTTACTGCTAACCGCCGCGCAGAAAACATCAAAGAAGTTCCGATGTCGATTTCCGCCATCAAAGGCGAAGCACTGGATACCTACAATGCCAGCGGCCAGGATATTCGCTTCCTTGCAGCCCGCGTACCCAGCCTGAACGTGGAATCCGACTTCGGTCGTACTTTCCCGCGTTTCTATATCCGCGGCCTGGGTAACACCGATTTCGATTTGAATGCATCCCAGCCAGTAGGTCTGGTCTATGATGATGTCGTACAGGAAAGCCCGATGCTGAAAGGCTTCCCTGTATTTGACGTGGATCAGGTTGAAATTCTGCGGGGCCCACAAGGTACATTGTTTGGCCGTAACTCCCCTGCCGGTGTATTGAAGTTTGACTCTGCCAAACCAACCCGCCGCTTTGAAGGTTATGCCAACGTCGGTTTTGGTAATTACAAGGCCATCAATCTGGAAGGTGCCGTCAACGTTCCTTTGAGTCCAGACTGGGCAATGCGCTTCTCTGGTCAGTCACAGACCCGTGATGACCGCGTCACCAATCCACGTTCCACCGGTGAGAAAAACCTCGAAGGTTATCGCGATAATGCAGCACGCCTGCAATTCGCGTACAAAAATGGTGACTTCAGCGCCCTGATCAATCTGCATGGCCGTGACATGTCCGGCAATGCAACCCTGTTTCGCGCCAACATCATTCAAAAGGGTACGAATGAACTGGTGCCTGGTTTCGACTATGGCAGCTACCCGACTGACGGTCTGAACACTCAGACCCTGAAATCGTCCGGCGGCAGTCTGCGTCTGCGCTGGGATTTGCCAGGCATCAGCCTGCATTCCATCACAGCTTATGACAAAGCGAAGTTCTACAGCCGCGCTGACGTTGACGGTGGTTACGGCGCATCCTTCGCATCCACCATGGGCCCAGGTTTTATTCCCTTCCCATCTGAAACAGCCGATGGCTTGCCTAGTCTGAAACAGATCACGCAAGAATTCCGCGTTGAATCGAATACCAAAGACCCATTGCAATGGATAGGTGGTCTGTATTATTTCAGCGAAGAACTGCAAGTAGACAGTTTTGATTTCAACTCCCTGGCACCGGGCAATCCACAAGATGGTTATGCAGTACAACATCAGAATGCCAAATCCTGGGCAGCCTTCGGTACTGTCAACTATGCAGTAACTGAACAGTTCAAACTGCGCGGCGGCTTGCGTTATACCAGCGACAAAAAAGACTTTGATGCACAACGTACCTGGACACCGGGCACCGCATTCGGTACACCAGGCACGCCAGTACTCAGGGCCAATCCATCTGCCACCAACATTAGTTGGGATTTGGGTGCCAATTACACGCTGGACAAGGCAACGTCCGTCTTTGCGCGTATCGCCACCGGCTATCGTGCCCCAAGTATCCAGGGCCGCGTTCTGTTTGGTGACAGCATCTCTGTAGCCAACTCTGAGAAAACCCTGTCTTTCGAAGCCGGTATCAAGAAAGACATCCTGGATAACACAGCACGTGTCAGCGCTACGGTATTCCAGTACACAGCGAAAGACCTGCAATTGACCGCAGGTAGCGGCGGCGTGAACCAGAATAAACTGGTGAATGCTGACAAAGCCGTCGGTCAGGGCTTTGAACTGGAGTTGCAGGCCAACCTGAACCGCAGTTGGAAAACCACAGTTGGCGTCAGCTACAACGATACTGAAATCAAGGACGACAAACTGTTCGTCGCCCCATGCGGTAACGGCTGTACAGTCACCAATCCTGCCGGTCCGGTCAAAGGCACGGTACTGATCGGTGGCAATCCTCTGCCACGCGCACCGAAGTGGGTAGGTAACTTCTCACTGCGTTATTCCACACAGATCGGCGAAGGCATGTTGTACGCCAACACCGACTGGTCTTACAAGGACAGCTACAACATGTTCCTGTATGAAGCCAAGGAATACCGTGCCAAGTCCCTGCTGGAAGGCGGTGTACGTGTAGGCTATATGTGGGCAGACGGCAAGTATGAACTGGCAGCTTATGGTCGCAACATCACCAACAAGCAACAGGTCGTTGCCGCTATTGATTTCAACAACCTCACAGGTATCCTGAACGAACCACGCAGCTACGGCGTGCAATTCAAGGCCAACTTCTGATAGTCTGTTAAGCATAAAAAACGCCGGATTATTCCGGCGTTTTTTTATGTCTGTACATCAGTCATTTAGTTAAGTTGAGTTGATTTTGGTTGAGTTTAGTTGAGTATTGCCTTCAACAACTCACTCCCTCATCCACCTTATCATGGCAGGAAAAGCTTCTTTCCCTTCCTTCTCCGCCCGCACCGCTCCCAGACTCAATCCCGCCCATTCCAAAAACGGCAAACCAATATATGTTCCCGCTTCGAAGGTCTCGATCAACCAGGCTGAATCATCTTTATATCCGTCGCCATGAAACACAAAATCCAGCGGCAAATCCAGTTCGCGCGCAGCGGCAAACGACCACAATATGGCGGCGATTTCTTCCCCCTGCGGTGGCCAGTCCTTATCCTGCTGTGCACTGCCGATCAAGGCACGCTGGGATGAGGGTGTCACCGCCAGATGCCCCGCTTCATGCACCATGTCACCGGGATATTTCAGCCGGCCATAGTCTACATAAATACAGCCTGGACCCAGATCAAGGCCAGGTAAAAATGTGGTGTGCAATAACTCGCGCTCTATGACCTCGACACCGATCCGGTCCAGAAAACGCAGGACTGTTTTCAGACGCGGGTCATCCCTGATGGGGTTGATGTTGGTATCGGCCAAATCCAGTTCCATGATGTGTCGGGTTTTAAGTCGGGTTTTAAGTCGGGGGGTTACGTCTGTTCTTGCAGTGATTGCGCCACCGTGACGCAATGCTCGACCTGGGCAGCGATATTCTCTGGCACGGCAACTTCACCTGCCAGCACGGCCCGTATCCAGGCCGCGGTGGTAGCTGCCTCAATGCTTTCGGGCACCTGTGGCACTTCCGCCAGGGGTTCTTGTTGCACGGGCACCAGAGTCCTCAGTTGCCGCTGATGGAACCAGTCTATTTGTTGTGCGCGTCCGGTGCTGGCAACGGTTTCGCCTTCGGTACCACGCATCAAAAAGACATCACCGGCTTCAACCGGTGCGCAACCTGAAAAATAGTCTTTCAGCATGATCAGGTATTCCGGATGCGTGTAGGAACTCAGGCGCAGGGCCGGCACAGCAAAAGGCTGCAAGATCTTCACCAGCGTGTGGGTGGAATTGCGCACCCCCAGAATACGCCGCAGGCTCAGCAAATGGGCCATGGCAGGCGACAAGACATCAACCGGCATGAAGGCAGGCTGCAGTTGCTGCATCTGTTCCAGCGCCTGTTCTGCGGTCGTTACCAGGGGCAAACCCAAAGCCTGGAATATTTCAGCAGTGGCGACACGACCCGTGTCGGTACGAACCCCATGTACCAGTACCGGCACGCCACGTTTTGCCAGCAGCAAGGCCAGCAAAGGCGTCAGATTGGCTTTTTTGCGTGCTCCGTTATACGTAGGAATGATGACTGGTGCATAAGCGCTGCCTGCCGGTGCCTGCATGGGCAACATATACGGCTGCGCTGCCTGCAAAAAACCTGCAATTTCTTCTATCGATTCGCCCTTGATTCGCATGGCCAGCAAGATTCCGCCCATCTCCAGGTCAGAAACCCTGCCCGCCAGCATGGCGGTATACAAGGTGGCGGCATCGGCCTGTGTCATGCTGCGTGCACCATCCTTGCCGCGCCCTATCTCTTTGATGAATTTGGCGGCAGCCAGGGGCTCGGCCATGTCTGTCAGGTCTGTGGCGCTGGTAGCGTTAAATGGCAAGAACTTCAAACCGTTTTCTCCAAAAGTTTCAGGATGAAACGCCATTCATCCGCCGTTACCGGGGTAATCGACAAACGGCTGCCTTTTTGCAGCACCGTCATGTTTTCCAATTGCGGATAGGTCCTGAGTTCGGCCAGGCTCAGCAAACGGGTTTTACGTTTGGCCTTGACATCCACCATCATCCAGCGCGGGGTTTCCTGCGCAGCCTTGGGGTCAAAGTATTTGCTGTCTTTTTCAAACTGGGTGTGATCCGGGTAAGCCGTGCTGGCCACTTCAGCCAGACCGGCGATACCAGGTTCAGGGCAACTGGAATGATAGAACAGCACGCCATCACCGACACGCATGCCGTCGCGCATGAAATTGCGCGCCTGGTAATTGCGCACACCAAACCAGGGGATGCTGGGCAGCGCCAGCACATCATCGATGCTGATCTCATCCGGTTCAGACTTCATTAACCAATAGGCCATGGCAGAATAGTTGAAAAATCAAAAGGAAATTGTCGCACATTTCTTAATGTTTTTTCATTCAAGGCACAAGGATGGACAGAAATAAGCCGCACGCTCTTGCAGACAGTCTCCCGCGCGTGCCCACCAAATCCAGAACAACGTTCTCCCCCCTTACATCAGAACATGACGGCTATATGCTCCGTGTGAATACCGGAAGTGACAGAGGTCATACGATCACATGCCGTCATCAGCAATATCGCGAAAAAATAGACAGGCAAAGAAAAACGGCTGTCATTGAATGACAGCCGTTCTGATATAAGTCCCCACCGATGCCGCTATGCCGGCATCCTGAACCTGGCGGTTCAAGTTGGCCACAGTCAGTTCAACTTCGGGTTCATCGGACTAGCGACGCTCACACCAATCGAACAATTTCCACGGCCTATGCACATAAATGGTTCAAGGAATATATGGCATTGGCGAACACGGTAGGGATCTAAAGTGTAACCCCAAATGGCAGTTTTCTGCCAGCTATTTTGATTAAATTAAATAATAGCGGATGCAATCAAAATAGTTTTTCTTGTGGGGTCAGCGCGTGATCCATGGTCTCGTGCATGTCATTAATCTTTTGCTTGACTTCTGCCAATGACATACCAGAGAGCGGGCCCTCGGGTGATTTGGTTGCCAGCAACTCGGTCGTCATGCTCAGTGCAGCCATGACAGCAATCCTGTCATTGCCTTTGACCTTGGCCGCATCGCGTATGGTCGACATCTTGCCGTCAAGATAGGCAGCGGCTTCACGCAGGGCACGGTCTTCGCCCTCCTTGCAACTCAGCTTATAGCTTTGCCCCATGATGGTGACGTCGACCTGTATCAGTTTGGCTTCGCTCATGCTGCTTCCTTGTCATTCAATACCTCGGCTGGCAATTGGGCCAGCAAGGCAGCAACACGATCGTGCGCCTGATGCATGCGTTGTTGCAGGTCTGCATTTTGCGTCGTCAGGGACGTCACGTCATTCCTCAGCCCCGCATTTTCGCTGCGTAAGGCATGAGCCAGCTCGGCAAGCCGCGCTACTTTTTCTGCAAGCAATTCGAAATCGGAAATCATCATGTCTCGGTAGTAAGGATCTGGAACTCAGCCTTTAATTATACGAGTAAATTTTCCTTCAGAGCAGTTCTCGCATGCTGCCATCGCTCAAAATAAGTGCGGCGTGGACACTTTTATTGAAAAATACCGGCTTTAAGGCACTGACATAGGCCTGTAACTGGTTGCGATAGACAGTTTCCTCTAAAGCCAATAACTGACGTTTGTAATCCAGCACCCATACCGTATCAGAAAAAACCACCACGCGGTCCAACCGCATCAATTTTTGGTCTACCAAAACATCCATTTCATTGCGTGCATACTCGAATCCAGCCCTATCGTAAAATTTCTGCAACTGTGTGTTCGCAAAAATACCTTCTGCCTGCTGCCGTATGGTCTGGGCGACGCTGGTCGCACAGGGTAACCAGGCGGCTATGGTCTCTGCTGCCGGCAACACCACTGGCCAGGGCTGGCCAGGATTGGTCAGACGTTCCATCAAAGTATGCAGGGCGATACCCTCAATCTGCTCGTCGCTGACGGTTTCTGGCTCCAGGTCCGCAACCGGCATGGCAGGCGGGTTAAACACAGCCAGGCTGAATTCTGCACTAGTATGACTACCTAAAGTCTGCATGCCTGCACCTGGGGTTTTCAGTTCTGCACCTTCCAGATAGCCATACCAGCTGGGGTTGGCCTGTTTCTTGCCGCTGACCACGCCACTGATGATCAATAATTGCCTGGCCCTGGTCATTGCGACGTAGAGCAGGTTCCAATTTTCCTGCATGGCCTGCCGTTCCTCCTGCAAAAACAAGTGGTCACGCGCGGCACCACGCTGGTCTTTCTTGCCAAAGACGGAGAAGTGACGTGTCTCCCCCTCTTGTAAAGGCCACTGGCACAGGACACCAATCTTGTCTTTCAGTGATTCGCTGTGATTGGTATCAAGCATCACCACGATATTTGCTTCCAGTCCCTTGGCGCTGTGTATGGTCAAAATGCGCAAGGCATCGGCCGCACTGTCCACTGCAGACTCATCCGGCGCATCACTGTCACCGGCACGGCGCAGGGCATGCAGAGCCGCGATAAATTTTGGCAGACTGGGGTAGCGTCCGCCATCCAGATTCAATGCCAGTTCAGTAAAGCTATGGATATTGCCTGTCACCTGTGAACGCTGCGCTGCCGGCACACACTGGGCATAGCGTTGCAGCACATCGCCCTGATGCAGGATGCGGTCCAGCAAATCATGTACCGGCAGATAGCGGGAAGCTTCCATCCATTGTTGCAGCAGGCTGCAGGCTCGCTGCAAACGCGGATTATCGTGGCTTGCATGTCCATGCCAGGCTTGCAGACGCTTCCACCAGGTTGTGCCATCTGCCTGGGCCATCAGCATCAGGTCGGCGTCACTGGCAGCCATGATGGGTGATTTCAGGACATGCGCCAGCGCCCGGTTATCCCCCGGCGTCATCAGAAAGCCCAGCAGGGCAATCAGGTCCAGCACCTCCAGCGCATCCAGCAAACCACCACGACGACTTGATACAAAGGGAATGCCCGCTTCCCGCAATGCTTTTTCATAGGCAGAAAGATGGGTGCGACGCTTGACCAGCAACATCACTTCCGACCACTGGAAAGTATCTGCTCCCTGCTGCGCACGCAGTTCCAGCAGAGTTTGTGCAAGCTGACGCCCTTCTTCATAGCGTTGCAGGTTTTCAGCCTCTTCCAGCGGGGTCGTCAGTGAATTACGTAAGGGGAAACGTCCTTTGGTCACAGCCACCATATCAGCATTGGCAGCATCGGCAGCATCGGGTGATGTGCCTTCGACGCTTGCGGTATCTATACCTATCAGTGGCAAACGCCAGACATCGCCGGTTTGATCAGACGCCGTAGTCTGCGCTGCAAACAGGGGGTTGCCGCGCATACTCAGGTTCAACATGCTGACGATTGCAGGTGCATTCCTGCGGGTCTGGTTGGTGCGCAAGACCCTGGCTCCCTGCTGTGCCAGCATGGTGCGGGCTGCGGTGAACACCCGTGGTTCGGCGCGCCGGAAACGATAAATCGATTGCTTGGGGTCACCCACAATAAATACCGTAGGCCGGGATGCATCATCACCATAGGCATACAACCATGCCTGCACGATATCCCACTGCAAAGGATTGGTATCCTGGAATTCATCCAGCAAGATATGCTTGTAGCGTGAATCCAGCCGGCTATGCAGATAGGCGGCATATTCATCATTACTCAACAAGCGATAGGCCTGCCATTCCAGGTCAGCAAAATCAAAAACCCGTTGGTCTGATTTCAAGTCCTGATAACAATCCAGATAAGCCGCACCGACCTTGAACAGAGCTTCATTGAGTTGCAGCACCATTTTTTCAGCGCTGCGTTTTTGCAGGGAATTCAATGCATCCACGATGGCCTGGCATTCATCTTCAAATGCCAGTACATGGTCTGGTCCCAGATGTTTGTCTATGGATACCAGCAATGCCTTACCTTTGGTATTGTGTGAACGTGCAGAACCACGGCTGTCAAAAAAGCCTGTACACAATAACTCAAACGCTGGCAATGACGGCCCTTCACTCAGCCCCTGTTCAATCTTGACTGCATTACCCTGATTCTGCTTCGAACCCTGTCCCAGAATCAGCGCCAGTTTGCTGATGCGGTCATACAGACCGGCATCTTCCCACAGGCTGAGACGGGCATCGCGGTAGGCATCGGCCCCGCATAAATCCTGCAACCATTGCAGCGGATCGCCAGCATCGGATGCCTGGTTTGATGCCCACCATTCTGCCCGTTTGTCCAGAAATGCTTCCAGCATTTCGCGGGCAGTAAAATCACCGATTTCCTGATACAGAAACAGCAGTGCTTCCCTGATCTCAATATGTTCTTCCCGGGCGATCATCTGCATCAACTGGCCATAGGCTTCACGCTGTATGTCGCCACTGGCTTCGACCAGGCTAAAGCCATGCGGCACACCGGAAGCCAGCGGTGCCAGTTGCAGCAAGCGCCCGAACCAGCTATGGAAAGTATCCATGGACAGGGATTGCGGGCTGGACAATACCTTTTCATACAGACTGCGCGCCAGCGGTATCAGTTGTGGCATTTCGGCTTCCTGTACGCCACGCTCTGCCAGCAATTGATGTACCTGGGCGATATCGGCCAAGGCCAGTTCATGCAGCAGGCTCATCAGGCGCTCACGCATTTCCTGCGCCGCTTTACGGGTAAAGGTAATGGCCAGCAGCTCTGCGGGTTCCGCGCCCGCCAGCAGCAGGCGCAACATGCGCGATACCAGCAGCCAGGTCTTGCCGCTACCGGCACAGGCTTCCACCACTACGCTATGGCGCGGATTGCAGGCAGCCCCCGTGAACTGTGCATGGCTAACCGCTGCACCGTCAATTTCATAGGCATGTGTAGCCTGGATGGTAGATGTGCTTGATGTGGCAGATGTGGCAGATGTCATGTCCGTCATTACCATGCTCCCTTACGACACAGACCACGCATCTCGCAATATTGACAGGCCTGCTCTACCCCATGAGCAGGCAAGGCTGCACCCTGCTGCAGGGCGGCCATGCTGTTCCTGATTGACTGCGCCAGCTCAGACACCCAGCGCTCAAAGTCGTCGGCATCGGTTTGTCCGGTTTTACCCTGACTCAGCTCCAGCGCGACATAGCTGGCAGAACTGACCGGCAATTCCGTCAGCAGGCCATAAAACGGTAACTGATGGTCTTCCCCATCTTTCAGGCGCTTGCGCAAATCATTGGCATTTTTTGTCTTGTAATCCAGCACAGCCAATTCACCACTCTGATGTTTGTCGATACGGTCTATACGCCCTTTCAGGGTCAGGCTCCCGCCTGACCATTCCAGCATTTTCTCCGCCTTGATTTCACCCATATCAAATTGCCAGCCATCGTCTTCACGCGCCTGCACCCAGGCAATGTAAGAAGGTATCACCTTTTCCCAGCGCACACTGTAGGCCAGTGCTGCCGGGCTTTTTTGCAGCACATCAGCAAAAAATTCAGAAGACACTGATCTTAACAAGGCTTCTTTGTCCACCTGGCCTTGCTCCTGGCCCTGCTCCTGCATGGCGGTTTTCAGCTGTTCATGAAAGCGCTTCAATATTGCATGCAGCCAGTCGCCATAATCCCGTTTTTCAGGCATGTCGGACAATTCATCCATGGCACTCAGCCCCAGCATGCGGCCGGCAAAAAACTGGTAAGGGCACACCACCAGACTGGTATAGCCACTGGCAGACAGGCTGGTTGGCAATAGTGCTGCGGCGGATGGTGCCGGCATTTGTTGCGGCAAAACTGGCAGGCACGTGACAGGCAAGGCCAGCGGCAGACTATCCAGCATAGCCTGCTGAGTTCTTTCCAGCGTCAGGCCCAGTTGTTCCAGCCAGGGGCTGACGGGATTGTGTTCGCCATTCAAACTGCCCTGCCAGGACAGCACCACATCGGTATTGCTTAACAGCAGTTCGGCAAAATCCCTCAACTGCTGTTGCTGACGGGATTCGCGTGTTTCCAGACCGCATTCACGCCGCACGGCGTTGGCAAAGAACAAGACCTCGCTGGCCTGAGACGGCAAGTGCCGGGCATCGGCGCCAACCAGCAAGACTGCATCAAAAGACCGCAGGCGGGCACCATTCAAAGGCAGCATCACTACCCGCTTGTCGGCATGGGTAACGACAAAGGGTGTGCTTTCCATTTGCAGACTCATCAGCGAGCGCCATTCTGCAAAAGTGAACCCGGCTTTCATGTCTTCACAAGACATCTGCATTTTTTGCAGTAGCTGGATAATCTGCGCGCCGGCAGGATCAGCCTGAAAGGCATTGAACATGGACAGATCAAAAAAAGACTGCAGGCTAAGCGCGCACCATTCCGGCAGGCTGCGACGACCTGTGAACTGATTCGCCTGCCTGGCAATCGCTCTCAGCCAGCGGCGCGCTGCCACCGTGTCCTGTGCCCCATCCAGCGCAGACAATACTGCCTCCCATCCACCCAGAATATTCGCGCGCCGCAGCACGCTTTCTATACGCATAACGATGTCAGCCTTGTCGCGGCTTTCGACATCAGCATCGGCTAATTCTGTATCCTGTTCACTGTCTTTCCAGATCACATAAGGTGATTTCAGAAAATCCAGCAGGGTCATGGTATCGGCACGTGTTGCCACCACTTCCAGCCAGGCGGCGATGGCGGCAGCAGCGCGGGTGGTTGACAGCTTCCAGCCAGTTTCATCGGCGACCATGATCTGTGCTCTTTCCAGTAGCGCACGCATGCGGCGCGACACCACCCTGTCCTGCGCCACCACGGCCACATTTTGCTTGCCCGCCTGCAGCCAGTTGATGATGGTCTGTGCGCCCTGTACGGCTTCATCTTCCAGCGAGGCGGCACAGCACAGACGTATATGCGAGGTATCCACATATTCCGTCAGGGCTTGCTGATGGCTGGGGCCGCCTGCATCCTGCAAACCCGGCCAGGCATGGTAATACGGTTGCGGCAGGGTTTCGGCGCGCCAGTCCAGCGTGCATTGCATGACAGTCTGGTTTTTTGCCCATGCCTGCAAAAACGCTGCTTCCATCGCATCTGGTGCTGTCGGGCTGATCCACAATAAAGGCTCGGCGGCCTGGCTGGCCAGTTGCATCAGGCGGCCATAGCGTTGCAGCATGGGGTCATTGCCATCCAGTTGCCCCTGCCAGACTGACCACACCAGTTGCGATTCTTCTGACAGCATGGCCTGCGCCGGTGCAGGCAACTGTGCCAGCGCCGCCTGCCATTCGCGTTCCAGCTTTGCCTTGTTGGCCGCAGTTCTATTGGTAGCACTGCCCTTGACCGCAAGCGGCAACAGGGCGGCGGTCAGTTCGTCAGACAGGGTCAACAGAGTCTGTGCCAGCGGCAATAAATCAGTATTGCTGCGCGCCCCGAATAATTTCTTCAACCATGGGTGTTGCCGCAATTCGGCATATAAACCCATCAAACGCTCACTGGCATCTGTACCTGGCTGGCCCTGGCTATCGGGCGCCTGCATTTCAAGCAGAGCAAACAGGGTATGGATACGTGGCGGAATAAAATTCCCCTGCAAACTGGCACCCAATGCCCTTAGCAGCGAATTGGCATGCTGGTAAGTAGGCACCACTATCCGCACGGCGGAATAATCACGTCCCTGCTCCAGTCCCCAGCCCTCGGCCCTGGCCATACGCAGGAAGGCTTGTGCAAGCCGGGGCCAAAAATCAGGAGAAGCAGGAATCAGTTCGGGTGGACGCAGCATAGAGAGGGTAGTAATAAGTACAGTAATAAGCAAAGATGAATTTTGTCTGTAGAGCAAGTATACTATGCGACAGCATAGGCAATTTAGCTGCGGGCATCACACTTTATTTAAAAATAGGTTATTATCACCGCATAGCCAGCCACGCCCGACTCTTGTTGTAGTCATGCTGATACACTGTTCAATACCATTGAATTCGTGATTATCACCCCCAGATTCATACCAGAATGCGGCGCTGTTCGATAGACCGACATTCAGTGGCGCTGTTACCCCCTTAATTTTTCCCTCTCGTTGAGGATTCCATGAGCGAAAACATCAAATATGTAAGCGATGCTTCATTCGAAGCTGACGTAATCAATTCCAATGTACCAGTCCTGGTCGATTTCTGGGCCGAATGGTGTGGCCCTTGCAAGATGATCGCCCCTATCCTGGAAGAAGTTGCCAAAGAATACAATGGCAAAATCATCGTTGCCAAGATGGACGTTGATGCCAACCAGGCTGTTCCAGCCAAATTCGGCATTCGTGGCATCCCTACCCTGATTTTGTTTAAAAATGGTACTGCTGCAGCGCAAAAAGTTGGCGCGCTGGCAAAAGGGCAATTAACCACTTTCATTGACAGTAATATTTAAGGTATTATCACGGTCTGAAGCAAACACCGTAAGTAAAAGAACTAAAAGAACTTTACTTACGGCGCTTGCATGTGAAATACAGCTTCGCGGTAATTACCCATTACCCGGTTGCGATTAATTTAGACCCGAGTTCAAACTAAAATTTAAACCACGACAGAACTTCTTTCTATCCTGTTTATTCTGTAGTTCCTCCGCTCACTCCCCCACCTCATAATCCCATCCCGGGACACTCACCATGCATCTATCTGAATTAAAGGCCTTACACGTATCCGCTTTGCTGGAGATGGCCATCGGACTCGATATCGATAACGCTGCGCGTATGCGCAAGCAGGAATTGATGTTCGCGATCCTGAAAAAACGTGCAAAATCAGGCGAACAAATTTTTGGCGATGGCGCCCTTGAAGTATTGCCTGATGGCTTTGGCTTCCTGCGCTCGCCCGATGCCAGCTATATGGCATCCACTGACGATATCTATATTTCCCCTTCTCAAATCCGCCGTTTCAACCTGCACACTGGCGATTCGATAGAAGGTGAAGTACGCACTCCCAAAGATGGTGAGCGCTATTTTGCACTGGTGAAGGTGGACAAGGTCAACGGCGAATCGCCGGAAGCGTCCAAGCACCGCATCCTGTTTGAAAACCTGACACCGTTGCACCCGAACAAGGTATTGACACTCGAACGCGAAATGCGCGGCGAAGAAAATACCACCGGCCGCATCATCGACATGATTGCCCCTATCGGTCGTGGCCAACGCGGTTTGCTGGTGGCATCACCCAAATCCGGTAAATCCGTCATGCTGCAACACGTAGCACACGCGATCACCACCAATCATCCTGATGTTACTTTGATCGTTTTGCTGATCGACGAACGTCCGGAAGAAGTAACAGAAATGCAGCGTTCCGTACGCGGTGAAGTGGTTGCATCGACTTTCGATGAACCCGCCACCCGTCACGTACAAGTCGCTGAAATGGTGCTGGAAAAAGCCAAGCGCCTGGTCGAAATGAAAAAAGACGTGGTCATCCTGCTGGATTCCATCACCCGTCTGGCGCGCGCCTACAATACCGTCATCCCTGCATCTGGCAAGGTACTGACCGGTGGTGTGGATGCCAATGCGCTGCAACGTCCAAAACGCTTCTTCGGTGCTGCACGTAATGTCGAAGAAGGTGGTTCCCTGACCATTATCGCCACGGCACTGATCGAAACCGGCAGCCGTATGGATGATGTGATCTACGAAGAATTCAAAGGCACAGGCAATATGGAAGTCCACCTGGAACGCCGCCTTGCCGAAAAACGCGTCTATCCAGCCATCAACCTCAACAAATCCGGCACCCGTCGTGAAGAATTGCTGATCAAGCCGGATCAGCTGCAGAAGATCTGGATCTTGCGCAAATTGCTGTATAGCATGGATGAAATCGAAGCGATGGAGTTCATCCTCGACAAGATGAAGGCCACGAAAAACAACGCAGAGTTCTTTGAAATGATGCGTCGGGGCGGATAAGTTCCCCTCCTGTTTTTGGGCTGACAAGCCGTCACTTTTGTGACGGCTTTTTTTATGAGCGTTACCTATATGACAACAATTCACTTTCCCCTTTGCTTGTCACGGCATCGAGTCACCCACCCATTTGCCTTCAGGCACTAGTCCACTTGGCGGATAGGCATTAGCTCTGATCGCTTCTACACTTGATCATAATCAGTTTGTCGGAGATCGGTGATGGCGAAATTAAATGTACTTGGCTTACTGGAAAATCATGCCTTATTCCATAATATTACGGCCATAGAACTAAGCGAATTGCAAAAAGAAGTCGGCAAGATCGATCTTGCCAAAGGTCTGACCTTGTTTCGCAAGGGCGATATCGCCGAACATACCTATATCGTTGTATTCGGACTCATCAAACTCAGCATCCCGTCACCACAGGGAAACGACAAAGTTCTGGAATTAATACGTCCTGGCCAAAGCTTCGGTGAAGCCATGATGTTCCTGGATGAACCTTATCCGTTCCACGCAGAAGCACTGGAAAGCACCTTGCTACTCAAGATACCAAGGAAAGCACTACTGCAATTGCTTGACAGGTCCCCGGCGATTTCGCGCCAGATGATGGCGGGTCTGTCTTTTCGCCTGCTCGGATTTATCCGTAATGTTGAGCGCTATTCCCTACAGAATGCGTCGCAAAGAGTTATCGACTACCTGCTACAGACATCAGCAATGCAAAGCACGAATGAGGTCCGGCTGGAGTTGAAAAAACATCTGGTGGCATCCTTGCTCAACCTGACACCCGAAACCTTATCCCGCGTCCTGCACCAACTGCGCGATGAAAACCTGATCAAGGTTTGTGGCTCGACGATACATATAGGCTCGGCAGATGCCTTGAAGTCATACCAGCAAAACGTACCTGCGTTGCATTGAATCCCCTACCCCCATGATGTGAGCGGGTGTGCGCAGATATTTTGCGACCAGCAATAGAAAGAAAATGATGACAACACAAACACAGACCGGCGAAATTGAGATTTCCGAAGAATTGATACGACGCTTTGACAAGGCTGGTCCACGCTACACTTCATACCCAACCGCAGACCGTTTCAATAATAGTTTTAACGAACAAAGCTATATCCACTATCTCGAAGAACGCAAGTCAGGTACTGGCAATCCGCTGCTGTCGCTCTATTTTCACCTGCCATTCTGTGAGTCACTCTGTTATTTTTGCGCATGTAATAAAATCATCACCAAAGACCATAGCCGGACCACAGAATATCTGCGTTATCTGGAAAAAGAAATCGAACTTGTGGCTGCCAGAATTGGCCCCGACCGCATGACCGGGCAATTGCATCTGGGCGGTGGGACACCAACTTTTTTCAGTGGCGACGAATTGCGCCAATTGATGCGCATCATACGCAAGCATTTTCAGTTTACTGATGATGCCGAACTGGGGGTAGAAATTGATCCACGCACCGTCAAGCCAGCAACCCTGGCATTGTTGGCAGAACTGGGGTTTAACCGGAACAGTTTTGGCGTGCAGGATTTTGACCCGGCAGTGCAACAGGCAGTGAACCGGATACAGCCATTCGACATGGTTGAGGCGGCGATTACAGAAAGCCGGAAAACCCATTTTAAATCGGTCAATGCGGATCTCATCTACGGCTTGCCCAAGCAAAACCTGGCAAGTTTTGAACGTACTCTGGATAGCCTGATCGCTTTGGCACCGGACCGGATTGCACTCTATAACTATGCCCATCTCCCCAGTCGCTTCAAGGCACAACGACAAATCATTGCAAGTGACTTGCCGTCAGCCGAAGATCGCCTGCAAATCTTTATGATGTCAACACGGCGCTTGCTGGATGCTGGCTACGTGTATATCGGCCTGGATCATTTCGCCAAACCGGATGATGAATTAAACAAGGCACAGCTGGACCAAAGTTTACATAGAAACTTCCAGGGGTATACAACCCGCGCTGATTGTGATCTGATTGGTTTTGGAGTATCTGCAATCAGTAAAGTAGGCAATTCATATTGCCAGGCCGTGCGGACGATCAAGGAATATTATCACCTGCTTGATGAAGACCGCCTGCCAGTAGAAAGAGGTATAGAAGTCGATAAAGATGATCTGTTGCGTCGCGAGATCATCATGCGCCTGATGTGCAGCATGCCACTGCATATTGCAGATATTGAGCAAAGCCACCAGATTGAATTTCCTGCTTATTTTTCCGAAGAAATTGCGCAATTGCGCCAATATGAAGAAGTTGGATTCCTCACCATCACGCCAACAACGATCAGCGTAACATCCAAGGGTCGCTTATTCGTTCGTGCCATTGCCATGGTATTTGATAAATACCTAAAAAAAGTAACGACTGCGACTTATTCCAAACTGATTTAAGGAACTTCTTCGGGCTTATCGCGCAACAGTTTTCAGCAACACTATCGTCACCAGAAAAGAGGCATTGGTAACAGCCAGCATGGCATGCGGTAAATCGGCGGCAAGATATAGCAGGTCGTCGGCCCGCATGGTTTTGTTTCCGGCTTCCAATCCAACTTGCAGATCGCCGGACAGGCATTGTATGGTGATGGGGCCATTAACCTGATGTGAAGGCAGGCTCTTTCCTTCTGCCAAATTCATGTGTATGACTTCAAGATGCGTGTCTTTAAACAAGGCGTGAGCGGGTAGCATCAAGAATTGCTCATCAGGCGCAATCAAGTTGGTCATTTCCCCTGAGCGTAAATGGGGTGTAGCCATTTCATTTCTCCTCGCATTGCAATCAGGTATCAGGGATTGAAATTATGTGATCAGCTTACCGCATTGAAAGAGACTGAATCCAGGCTTTTGCTATCGACAGCATCCAACATGGGTCAGCCTCTTCAACTCAATTTATTGGGGCTTACGCAAAACCGCCCCCACTGCGTTGCAGCTCCTTGCCGTACTATTCGTATTGTCTTCGTCGCTGCGGTGTAGTCGGGGTTTCGGACAGCATGCTGTCTGCCGACGTAATGAACCTCCCCTGCCGGGGAGGTTTCCTTAGGCGTTAGCCTTGTTGGGACAATTTTGCGTAAGTCCTGTTTATGTTGTTACATGAAAATCAATAATAACCTCTCCGGGCTCATTGGAAACATAAGCCATTTTTACAGCATTACCATAATGATGATCGATTTGCGCCAGCAGCGGCAAAGGATTATGGTCATTGCAAAAACGCATGGTTTCCCCTGGTTTTAATGCAGACAAGGCACCAAAGATTGCTGCATGGCGAAAACGCTTGGCAACGCCACGCGCATCAAATTCATAGACACCTTCGGCAACAACAGGAATAGAACAATCATGAGCCATGGCAGGACTCCTTTCAATATAGATCAAATTAATTAGGACTTACGCAAAATCGCCCCAGCTGCGTTGCAGCTACTAGCCGTACTATTCGTACTGTCTTCGTCGCTACGCCTTGCTGGGGCGATTTTGCGTAAGTCCTATTGATAAAAAAGGGGAAGGGCCATTTCTGCCCCCCCTTGAACGAACGACTAAGCTTTGTTAGATGCTTTGGCGTAGGCAATATCGGCAAGACGGGTTTGTGTACGTTTCTTACCAGTCAGCAAACGCAATGCAAACACTGCTAGGCAAACGACACCAATCGAAAATACGATGTCGCCGGGAACCCGCATCCAGACCAGGGTTTCCATGAAATGCGAGTGGATGACCTCTGGTGAACGTGCATACCACATGCCTTTGGTGATACTTGCCACAGCCTGATAAATTCCTGCTGGCACCAGCGACATAAACACCATCATTGCCAGCCCTATATTGAGCAGCCAGAACATCGCTTGCAATAACTTGTCTGACCAAACAGCACGATCAGACAAACCCCGCAAGCAGAACAGCAACAGCCCGATACCAAGCATGCCATAGACGCCAAACAGTGCAGCATGACCATGCGCAGCTGTCATGTTCAGACCTTGCATGTAATACAGGGCAATCGGCGTATTGATAGAGAAGCCAAGCAAGCCTGCACCAACGGTGTTCCAGAACCCTACTGCAATAAAGCACAGTATCGACCATTTGTACGCTTGCACCCAGGGCGCAGCTTTTGAACGTTGATAGTTACGGAAAGCTTCCACACCTATCATTGCCAGTGGTACCACTTCCAGCGCCGAGAACATGGCACCTATGGCAATAACAAAAGTAGGTGTTCCTGTGAAATACAAATGGTGCAGCGTTCCCAAAATTCCACCGAACAGGAAAACAATCGTTTCCAGAATAATCGCACTGTTCGCCGTTGCTGCACGTATCAAGCCAAGGCGGGTAAACAACAAGGCAATGACTGCGGTAGCGAACACCTCAAAGAAGCCTTCTACCCACAGATGCACCAACCACCAGCGCCAGTACTCGATCATCGAATAATGCGTGTGTGGTCCCCAGGTCAGCGATGTGGCATAAAAAGCACCTATACACATCGCAGCCAGAAATACCATTGCAATCAAGCCACGGCTCTCAGACGGTTTTTTCAGTGCGGGCAATAAGCCACGTCCCAGCAAGGTCACCCAGAACAGCAAGCCGATGAATAAAAGTATTTGCCAGACCCGGCCCATGCTGGTGAATTCCAGTCCCTGATTACCGATCCAGAAACTGAATTCATTGCCTTTGTGTTGCAGACTACCCAACCAGCCAAATGCGGTAGAACCAACAACAATAAAGAGCAAGGCATAGAACAGGACATTCACACCCAGCTTTTGAAACTTCGGTTCATGACCTGAAATTGCAGGCGCTATATACAGCCCCGTCGCCAGCCAGGCAGTGGCAATCCACAACACGGCAAATTGGGTATGTATCGTGCGACTGACAGTAAATGGAAGAATGTCTGCCAGAGGAAAGCCAAAGAAACTATGTCCTTCAACAGCATAATGGGCAGTAATCACACCCATGCCAACTTGCGCCAATATCAGGCCAATGACAACATAAAAATATTTCCTGGTTGCCTGCATGGACGGCGTTGGCTTCAGGTCAAACAGGGGATCGGCTTTGGGTGGCACCGGATCAGCTTCTTCCTTGCTGATGGAATGATAAAAAATCATGCCTGCAATGGCAGCAATCATCAGTATGATACTGGCGACAGACCAGATACCTGCACCGGCAGTCGGCGTGTTATCCACCAGCGGTTCATGTGGCCAATTGCTGGTATAACTCAGATCAGCAGCACCCGGCCTGTCAGTGGCAGCCGCCCATGCAGACCAAAAAAAGAATGCAGGCAGTGCTTGCAAATCCTTCGGGTCTGGCAAGGTTCCGCGATTCATCGCATATTGTTCACGCAGTTTTTCCAGTGAAGGATCGTTACCGAACAGGGCAATATAATGCTGGGCAACCTGCTGGATTGCCTTTGCACGTTCGGCACTGACGATAATCGCATCGCTAGCGGAGTTATAGGTATTGCGCCGCATTTCGTCTTTCAATCGCGCTTTCAACTCTGCCTGACGTCCCTGGCCCAGTTGATCAAACGATGTCTGTGATTCTTTTTGCGCCCATATTTCCAGCAAGGCCAGCGATTCGCGATGCAGCCAATCGGCAGACCAGTCTGGTGCTACATAACTGCCGTGCCCCCATACCGTACCCAATTGCTGCCCACCAGCAGACAGCCAGGATTCCTGACCACGCTGGACCTGACCTTCTGAAAATAAGACAGTGCCTTCGGCACTGACAACTTGTTTGGGGATAGGCGGCGCAGTCAGATAAATTTCTGTGCCTACCCAGCCCAAGACGGCAAAAGACAAGACACAGATGACGGCGAGCCAAGTCCAGAGTTTACGCGTGGCATGCATGGCGTGTTTCCTTATTGGTGAATTGAAAGAGTTTGCTGACCCAAGCTTGATTCACCTGATGTGATTCTGTTGATGAAGCAAGCTTGATTCATTAAAGATTCATTTTATATACACGTATTTAAAGATACAAACAAAATGAATGTTTAATGTAAAACCCTTGATGAAGATCAAATTTTCCGGATAAGTCAGGCAAGGAGTGTAAACATCTATACTATATATATCTTAATAGATCTTAATAGATCATAGAGAGATGGCGCTGCCACAGACCATCTACTCTCAATTGTATTGACAGGCTTTTGGACTCGACATGAGATTAACCGCATTTACCGACTACACATTGCGCACCCTGATTTATCTGGCACAACATAAGGATAGACTGGTGACCATCCAGGAAATTGCAGAGCTGCACAACATTTCAAAGAGCCACCTGACCAAGGTTGTCCATCAATTGGGAATGTCAAATAAAGTGGAAACCATACGTGGACGTCATGGTGGTTTGAAACTGAATCTGCCACCAGAAAAAATCAATATCGGTGACGTGGTGCGCAATACCGAATCCGATTTTTATATGGCCGAGTGTTTTGACCGCAATAGCAACACTTGTACCTATGCTGATGCATGCAATTTAAAAGGGGTGCTAAGCAAAGCAACCGCTTCGTATCTCTCTGTGCTTGATGCCGTAACACTGGCAGATTTTGTTCCGGTTACGCAAAAAAATAGTACCGGGAAAATACAGATTTTCCCCGCCAGTAAAGAAAAACGAAAATAAAGCCCAGCACGGGACAGGACAGCAAACCCATTTCAACGACATACATCAACAAATGCCAGAAAAATGATCCCTTCCCGGGAAAACCTCTGCCTTCTTATTGCAAATCAAGGATTTTTGAGAAATACACCAGTATTGTGAGTATCGACGATATTTTGTCTCCCAAAGTTTCCGACCTTCACATAAAAAGGTGCTCATATGAAAGACATGCTCAGAGGATTCTCTGCTTCCGTAGCCTCACGGATACTATGCGTTTCCCTCTTCCTGACTTTGTCAGCGCATGCCGCAGACGTTAAAAGCGGCAAAGCTTCCAGCGATTTTGGCCCCCCTCAAGGCAAACCCATTCACGCAGTGCTCACCAGCCCGCCTAATGTACCGCCACTAATACACCGCAACTATCCGGCAAAAGTCATTGTCGAACTAGAGGTTGTGGAGAAGGAAATGGCTATTTCCGAAGGTGTGAAGTATATGTTCTGGACCTTTGGTGGCACTGTTCCCGGTAGTTTCATCCGCGTACGCCAGGGTGACACCGTGGAATTCCACCTGAAAAACCATCCCAGCAGCAAAATGCCACACAACATCGATCTGCACGGTGTGACTGGCCCTGGCGGTGGTGCATCATCCAGTTTCACCGCGCCGGGCCATGAATCACAATTTACATTCAAGGCACTCAATGAAGGCATCTATGTATATCACTGCGCAACGGCACCTGTCGGCATGCACGTTGCCAACGGCATGTATGGCCTGATCCTTGTTGAACCACCACAGGGCTTGACACCTGTAGACCATGAATACTATGTCATGCAAGGCGATTTCTACACTACGGGAAAATACCGTGAAAAAGGCTACCAGCCCTTCGACATGGAAAAAGCCATAGATGAAAAACCGACCTATGTCTTGTTCAACGGTGCCGAAGGTTCCATGACGGGTGACAAGGCATTGACTGCAAAGACAGATGAAAAAATTCGCTTGTTTGTCGGCAATGGTGGACCTAACCTGGTGTCAAGCTTCCATGTGATTGGTGCTATCTTCGATAAAGTACGTTTTGAGGGCGGTAGCAATTTCCAAAAAAATGTACAAACTACACTCATCCCGGCTGGTGGAGCTGCTGTTGTTGAATACCAGACCAAAGTGCCTGGCAGCTATGTACTGGTTGATCACTCTATTTTCCGCGCATTCAATAAGGGTGCACTGGCCATCATGAAAGTGGATGGCCCTGCCAAGAAAGATATCTATTCAGGTAAAGAGCTGGATTCAGTTTATCTGGGTGATCGTGCACAAGCCAATCTGGCAGCAGTCAGTACCGCGACCAAGGCTGCTGAAAGCGGTACGCTGACGGTACAGGATCAGGTGAATGCGGGTGGGCAATTGTTCGCAGGTACCTGTTCTGTCTGCCATCAGGCCAATGGCGCGGGTCTGCCCGGTGTCTTCCCTCCGCTGGCGCAATCAGACTATCTCAATGCTGATCCACAAAGATCAATCGGCGTGCTGTTACGCGGCTTGACTGGCAAAGTCACCGTCAATGGGAAAGAGTTTGATTCCGTCATGCCTGCCATGAATCAATTGAATGATGATGAAGTTGCCAATATCCTGACCTATGTATTGAATAGCTGGGGTAACAAAGGTGGCCGCGTGCAAGCCAGTGACGTCAAGACAGAACGCGCCAGGGCCGTACCGGTAAAGGCAGCGGCACATTAATCACATCATCAATACGATCAAATGAGCGGTATTCACTTCATGGCGGCTATGACAAATTGGTGCAGGTGCGAAAGCAAATCAACATATAGGCAGGTTTTGTTGAGTGCAGTTTTTTTGCTCTCTGCACCAGCCGCCAATGCAACTGATTATGTAACGATTCCCGGTGGCCAGCTCGCCAGTGTATTGTCAGGGCCTGACGTTAAAGACAAGGCAAAAATCAAGCCCTTCTCAATGCGTGTCAGTCCCGTCACCAATGGTGAATACCAGCAATTTCTGCAAACACAACCTGAATGGCAGAGAGATCAGGTACCCTCTATTTTTGCTGACGCCAGCTACCTGCACTCATGGGCATCGCCAGGAGAAACTGGTGATATGCAAAAATTGACGCGTGCAGTCACCAGCGTCAGTTGGCATGCAGCACAGGCTTTTTGCGAGTCTGAAAATGCGCGATTGCCCAGTTGGTATGAATGGGAACTGGTCGCCGCAGCAGACGAACAACATGCCGATGCCCGCAGTGATCCTGCATGGAGGGCACACATACTTTCCTGGTATTCAGAATCGTCGGATCAGTCGTCAAACAAAATCAGCCATGCACCCAATTATTATGGCGTCAAAGATATACACGGCGTGATATGGGAATGGGTCAGCGACTTTAATGCCTTGCTGATCAGCGCTGACAGTCGCACCCAGGGTGATCCGGACAAATTGCAATTCTGTGGTGCCGGGGCCATCAGTCTGCAAAACAAAGAAAACTATGCCATCTTGATGCGGGTCGCCTTGCTGTCTTCGCTGACTGGTGCCAGCACCACCGACAATCTTGGATTCCGGTGCGCCCGGGATGGAATGGAAGAAAGAAAATGAAAATGAAACTAGCATTGAATATACGCAGAACAATTGCTGCCACGTCCATCCTCTTCCTGTGTGCGTTTAATGCGCAGGCAGGCACCGTTGAACCAACAAAACCCGCAAAACAAACACAGGCTTTTCCGGGTGATTCGGTGTACCAATTGCCGATCACACTTGAAAACCAGCAAGGCAATAAATTCAAACTGGCGAGCCAGGCAGGAAATATCGTGATCACCAGCATGTTCTATAACTCATGCGAATATGTATGCCCCATGCTGATAGACACGATAAGGATGTTAGAGAAAAAACTCGATGAAAAAGAAAAATCCCGTTTGTCCATCTTGCTGGTGACACTTGATCCAGCCAGGGATAATGTCACTACCTTACAATCCATTGCAAAAACGCGGGAGCTTGACAAACAGCATTGGGTATTGGCACGCACCAGTGAAAAATCCGTCCGGCAATTGGCCGCCGTATTGAATATCCAGTATCGCCAAATGGAAAGTGGTGAATTCAACCATACTAGCGCCCTGATTTTACTGGATAAAAATGGTCGCATTCTCGCCCGTAGCGGCACCTTGGGAACCGTGGATGACGAATTTTTAAAGACAATAAAATCGGCACTCAACAACTAGTGGACTGTAACAGTTGAAACAGAAGTGAAAGACGCTTGCCCGGCGATCAGGGCAAGGCAAGGTTAACACTTGGGCGTAGCGATAGTGAACTATCGCGAGCATTTGCAACGCAGCCATGATCGTCGCGCAAGTGGAAGACACTCTATTTCAACTGTTACAGTCCACTAGAGTACTAATCACACACCTTAAATCATTACCCAATAGTTCCCCAAAAAAAGCCAGGCACTGATTTCAGTGCCTGGCTTTTTTCATCAACTGCTTTACATTTCACCCGCGTACTTGCTCATCCGATTTTTCTTTGTGGATTTTTTTGGACTGGTGGTTTTCAGCATGCTGAATGACATGTTGTTCAGCCGCACTGACGTGTCCATTTTTGGCGACAACAGCCTCTTTATGTTCGACCCGGGCCTGCCCCTTTTCGAGTTTGGCGACTTCATGATTGGTCAGATCACCGTTCGTGACGCCGTTTGCTATACGCTGTTGCTGGCTCACATTTCTTTGCACATCGGCCTGCATGCGTTTGCTGGATACGGAATTCGGGTTGCCGGTTTGCACATCATGTTTTTCCGCACGAATATCGGCACTGGCCTTGTTCTGCATTCTGTCAATTTTTGCTTTTTCGCCAGCGCTCAATTTGCCGTCTTTGAGGGCTTTATGTTCTTCCTGCGCTATCGCAGTCTGTTCACGCTCCAGCTTGCCAGCTTCTTTGGTCGTCAACTGGCCTGTCTTCAAACCATCTTCTATTCGTGTTTGCTGACTGACATTGCGCTGTACATCAGTGCTGACGCTTTGGGCATATACAGAGCCCGTCAACAAACCTGCTAATAACAAAGGGATAAATGTCGTTTTCATGATGAAGTCCTTATGCAGTGTTAGGAGTATTTTGTACCAGGGCGTGTTGACCTAAACACATGGCCACGTGCCCATGTACATATAACGACTCATCAGAAAACACCGATGACACATAAGCTGTAAGAGAGCGTAACAAGCGTAAGTATCAGCATGTAGCAAGCAGTTCCTGAACGGCCTTGCAGCTACCGGCTCGAACAGGGCACTATCTTCACCGACTACACTATCCTCCGCGTCAGCCTAACTTTTTTACAAAGCCCACATAAATACGCCGTGTGACGAAATGATCGAATCCAACCTGACGGAATGTGCTGGCGTCGGTACGATAGCTGCGCTTGCTGCCATCGAAAATATCATTGGCGTTGACCGTCAAACTGAGTGTCTTGCTCAACTCATGCTTCCAGCTCAGGTTGACGCTGCTGGTCGCCCCATACCGTCCCAGCGGGGTTATTCCTGCGGCTTGGCCGTTAGCGTCAAGCGATACCTTGTCCTGTCCACTGCTATAAGTTGCTCTGAAATTCATATAGCCTGAGATGCCGTCCTGCCGCACAAGCACGTTAAGATCAGGTGTATCAAGCATCACCCGATAGACGCCGACGTCTATGCCCATACTCAGCTTCGTGTCAGGCGTCCAATCGAGAGAGCCGGTTATGCCGACTGAACGAGCCTGCCCCCCATTCTGCTTCGAGGTAAGCAGCACGTTGCCGGTATCAATACTGCGCGCATCAGTCACCGTATCACTGCTGCTGCGGTAGAAGGCAGCAAGATTGCCGCTCAGGTGCTCCGCCTCCACATTAGTAGCAAGCTCCCATGAGTTCAGTATCTGCGGTTTAAGATCGGGATTGCCACGGTTCAGGTTTTGCGCATCGACATAGGTCGTGAACGGATTGAGGTCGCGCGGATCGGGCCGCTGAAGACTGCGGCGAAAGCTGAACGTCAGGTCGGTCTGGTCGCTGGCGGCATATTTCAGATGCACGCTGGGATTGAATGCCTGCCCATACCTTGTCTGCATGTTGCCATTCGCCGGGTTCACACTAAGCGCCATGCGTTCGACCCGGCCGCCCAGCAGCGCTTCCCACTTCCCGTAGTTGATCTGGTCAGTCAGATAAACAGCGCTCAGCCTTGTCTTCACGGTGTAGCCGTTGCTGGTATTGGGATCTGGCACTTCGGTACCAGTCGCGGGATAAACGGATGCCTGATAGTTGCTAAGGTCGTCAGTCTTGTCCTGAATATCCAGCCCCACGCCCCACTGACCATGTTCCGATGCGCGGCTCCAGTCAAGGGTAGCCTGACTGAGGTGGCGCGCCGACCTGGTGGCACCATGGCTGTAGCCAGTCTCGTGCACGGGTACCACGAACACATCGCGATAAGACTTGTCGATCAGACCCACCGTATCGCTGTGCTGTAGCATGGCCTTCAGCGCTGCCCCATTGTCCTGGTGACTGTAACTCAGGCTGGCGCTGTCGTCAGACTGTTCATTAGGACCATAGGAGATACGATGATAGATGGCTTCGGCAGCCGCAGTACGGTTCTGGTTCAGCACGTCAAACAGCGGACGTGAGCGGCGATTGTTATATCGCATCGACAGACTGAGACTATCCGCATCGCTCAGCGCGTAATCAACGCCCAAGGCCGCACTTTCGACGACGCGACGAACAAATACTTCTGACGTCTGTATTGTTTGTCCTGCCTGGCCGCTGAGTGAATTATTCCAGTCGACGGCTGACTGACGGAATTTCAGCGTGCCATCACGGCGAAACGCCAGGTTGCCGTGCACGCTGATATCTTTGCCGCTCATATCACCGGACATACCGACATTCCACAGGCCCTGGTCCGTGGCGCTACCCTGTATCTGCCCGCGCGCGCCTGGTTTGCGGTTTCGCTTCAGCACGATATTCAGGATCGCACCACCGTTCGCGTTATAGGCGGCGGACGGATTAGTGATGACTTCTATGCTGGCAATGTCGGTGCCGCTCATGGTCTGTAAGGCAACCGCCCGCTCATCCCCAGACATCATCGCCGTCGGCTTGCCATCGACCAGCACCGTAACCTGGGTATTTCCCTTGACCGAGATTTGCCCACCGGCCGTCACTGATACCTCGGGTGTAGCCTGCAAAACGTCCTGAGCACTGCCGTTTGCCGCTCTGGGCATATTGGAAACGTCATAGACAGTCTTATCGATCTTTTTAACGACTGACTCTTTCTTGCCTGTCACTATCACCGTAGGGCTTGCCGGATCTTCGGCGTGCGCTTCCACTGGCAGCGCGATAAGCACGAACAGGAATACGGAAAGTCTCACCCTAAATACGTAAGCGATCATGCAACAATGCAGGGCGGGAACTGAATCAGCATCGGCGCCACAGTCGGGCAGGCAATTTTAGCGGTGGATTTTTGATTGAAATGCATATGATTATTATAAAGTTTTCAGAGGATGATTTGACGTGTTTTGCGATTCAGCGACAGGTATTTTAAGCTGCCGGACCGGCACCTGGCGGTGCGCAGCAAAGCATAGCCGCTGAGAAAACCTCATCCAGAAAATGCAGGCGCAAAAAAAACGGACCGATCATGCAATCGGTCCGTTTTTTTACTTCTTGTACTTCTTTATTTCTATTGCTGCTTTGTTTCTTTTACTGATTTTTAGCAATTATTTGCTGGCCAAAGTCTCTGGCTTGCTCCAGCCACCACCAACAGCCTTGTAAATACTGACCACGGCAGACAATTGCGCACGCTTGCTGTCGATCAGGCTGGATTGCGCCTGGAACAGATCACGTTGTGCATTCAAGACTTCCAGATAACCGCTGTAGCCGTTCTTGTAGCGCAAATCTGCCAGACGCAGCGAATCCTTCAAAGCCGTGACCCTGCGTTCGGAAGCAACATTCACCTGCTCATTGGTAGCGGTATTGTTCAAGGCATCATGCACATCGCGGAAAGCGCCCTGCACTGCCTGTACGTATTGTGCCAAAGCCTGGTTCTTGCGCGCTTCTGCACCTGAGACTACCGCAGCAATCGCACCTGCGCGGAAGACTGGTTGCACCAGACTGCTACCCAGGCTCCACAGCAATGAGGCTGGATTGATCAGATCTTCAAACACCCTGGATTCATAACCAGCAGTCGTCGTCAGTTTCACGCTGGGGAAATATTGCGCCTTGGCCTGGCCTATATCCGCATTGGCAGCCACCAGTGCCTGCTCTGCCGACAGGATATCCGGACGGCGGCTCAGCAAATCAGACGGCAAGTCTGCCGGCATGATCAATTGCTGATGCAGGCTGTCAATCGCATTGCCGCGCGCAATTACCGGTTGGGCAATCGCGCTGGCAGAACGACCCAGCAAGACAGCCAGTGTTGATTCTATATTCGACAAAGACTGTTTGGCCTGCGCGTAGCTGATTTCAGCGGCAGCACTTTCTGATTCGGCCACATGCAAATCAAGCTCGCTGGTAGCACCGGCGGTATAACGCTTCTGTTGCAGACGCAAACTTTCCTGACGGGTCTTCAAGGTAGAGTCGGCCAGGGCCAGTTGTGCATCGGCTGCACGCATGGCGAAATAGGTTTGCGCCACATTCGCATACAGGCTGCTTTGCACCAGGCCGCGATTGGCTTCCTGTGCCAGCAAGCGGGCACGGGCTGCTTCATCAGCACGTGACAGCTTGCCCCAGAAATCCACTTCATACGAAGCCGTCAGGCCCAGTTGAAAGTCTTTGGCATACGGGCTGGCACCAACACCCAGCTTGCCGGCGTTTTCGCTGGTGCGGGTACGTGATGCCCCCAGATTGGCATCCACACTGGGGTAACGATTTGAATTGGTACCAGCAGCAGTGGCACGCGCTTCTTCGATACGGGCAGCAGCCAGAATCAGATCCTGATTATTTTTTGCAGCTTCATCCAGCAAGCTGTCCAGAACCGGGTCCTGGAAGCTTTTCCACCAAGCCGCATAATCAACCGCAAGCTGCTTGTTCTGTGTCGCCACAGCACCCAGGCTGGCCGGTGTTTCCATGGCCGGACGTTGATAGTCAGGCCCAACGGATGCGCATCCTGCCAGCACCAGGCTGGCGACCAGTGTCGTTAATACTAATTTTGTTCCAGACATCATTATTCCTTCACATCTGCTTGAGGTGCATTGTGCAAAATATGGACAGGGTGTTCAAAATCCTGCTCAGTGGTTTTCAAGCGCCTGTCATTGATCAGCTTGAAGAACAAAGGCACGAAGAAGATCGCCAGGAAAGTTGCTGCCAACATACCGCCCAATACACCAGTACCCAGAGACTGACGCGCTGCAGCACCTGCACCGTGCGAGAAAGCCAGTGGTACCACACCCAAAATAAAGGCCAGCGAAGTCATCAGAATAGGACGGAAGCGCAAACGTGCTGCTTCCAATGCCGCAGCCACCGGTGCATAACCTTCATGCACTTTCATGACCGCGAATTCCACAATCAGAATCGCATTCTTCGCCGACAGACCCAACAGCGTCACCAGACCGATCTGGAAGTACACGTCATTGTTGAAGTGACGCAGGTACACCGCCAGCAAGGCACCAAAGATACCAAACGGCATGGCCAGCAAGACCGAGAATGGCAGAGACCATTTTTCATACTGTGCAGCCAGGATCAGGAAAATCATCAGCACGCCGGCACCGAGTGCCAGACCAGCCGCGTTGCTGCTGCGTTTTTCCTGGAAGGATGCACCACCCCAGTCATACACGACATCTGCCGGCAAGACATTTTTCGCAGCACGTTCCATCGCCGCAATCGCCTGGCCAGAGCTGTAGCCTGGTTTGGCATCGCCCAGCAATTTAATCGCTGGCAAGGCATTGAAACGCTGTACAGAGTCAGGGCCGGTAATAAACTTCACTGTTGTGAAGGCACGCACCGGTATCATCTGGCCAGTGGCAGAACGCACATACATGCTGCCGATGTCGTCTGGCTTAGCACGATACGCGCCTTCTGCCTGCAACTGCACGGTATAGATACGACCGTTCTTGTTGAAGTCATTCACATAATAGCTACCCATGGTCGCGGCCAGGGTGTTATATACGTCCGACAAGGCCACGCCCATGGAACGTGCTTTTTCATTGTCCACGTCTACGTACAATTGTGGAGAATTGGCTTGCCACAAGGTCTTGACACCAGCCAGTTCAGGCTGCTTGTTGGCTTCTGCGATCAGCAAAGGTAACAGTTGCGCCAGACGCTTGACGCCACCTTCACCCGCATTTTGCAGATAAAACTCAAAACCACCAGTCTGACCCAGGCCCTGAATTGCAGGCGGAGAGAAGAACAAAGGCAAACCTTCCTTGATGCGGCCAGTCTTCATATAGCTTTCGCCTACCATCTGCTGTGCAGACTGGTTACGCTCTTCCCATGGTTTCAAGGGGAAGAACATGGTTGCAGCAGAAGATTTCAAACCGCCACCACCCAGAAAATCCAGACCAACCAGGGCAAAAGTAGTGTCGATGTTCTTGTTGGTTTTCATGATGGATTCAACCTGACGCACCATCGCATCAGTACGATCCAGCGAAGCACCGTCCGGCATGATGGCCGCACCAATGAAATAACCCTGATCTTCATCCGGCACCAGACCACCTGGTACATTTTTCCACAACAGGCCAGTCAGTGCGACCATACCCAGCACCAGTGCAATACCCAGTACGGCACGCTTCATGAAGAAGGTAACGCCATTGGTATAACGCTTGGTCAAACGCAGGAAGGCTGCATTAAACCAGGTAAAGAAACGGTTATGATTTTCTGAACCAGGCTTGAGCAAAATCGCGCACAAGGCAGGTGTCAAAGTCAACGCAACGATACCGGACAAAACAACCGCGATGGAAATCGTGACCGAGAACTGACGATACAATTCGCCCGCCAGACCGCCAAGGAAAGCGATAGGACCAAACGCGGCTACCAGTACCAGCACAATCGCGATAACCGGGCCTGTCACTTCATGCATGGCTTCAATCGCCGCATCTTTCGGCGTCATGCCTTCTTCATTGATCAGACGCTCAACGTTTTCCAGCACCACGATCGCGTCATCCACCACAATACCAATCGCCAGCACCATACCGAACAATGTCAGCGTATTGATGCTATAGCCCAGCAAATGCAGACCAGCCATGGTACCAATCAGCGATACCGGCACTGCCAGTGTCGGGATGATGGTAGCACGCCAGCTTTGCAGGAACAGATACACCACGATAAACACCAGCACCATGGCTTCTGCCAGGGTTTTCAACACTTCAGCGATGGATTCCGTCACGAAAGGTGTGGTGTCATACGGCGTGGCATATTCCATGCCTTCAGGGAACTTGGCTTTCAGGTCTTTCAGTGTTTGCTCTACAGCCTTGCGGGTTTCCAGTGCATTTGCACCAGTCTGCAAGAACACACCGATGTTGGCCGACGGATGACCATTGACGCGACCATACAGGTTGTAATCCTTGGAACCCAGTTCAACACGTGCCACATCACTGATACGGATGGCAGAACCACCCTTGGCAGATTTGATAATGATATTGGCAAATTCAGACGGTTCCAGCAAACGTCCCTTGGCCGTGACCGTCATTGTCAGTTCTTCGGTATTGTTTGGCGGTGCACCGACTTTACCGGCGGCGTACTGTGCATTCTGCTCAGTAATTGCGTTCGAGATATCGGCAACCGTTACACCCAGTTGTGCCATGCGGTCAGGACGCATCCAGATACGCATTGCATAATCCTTGGCACCGAAAATCTGGATATTGGTGGTACCTGGTACACGCTTCAACGCATCCAGCACATTCTGGGTTGCATAGTTGGACAGATACAGTGCATCGTAACGGTTATCTGGCGAGAACAAGGCAGCCACGACCAGGAAGTTGGACGAGCTCTTCGACACCGTCACACCCTGGCGTCTTACCTCTTGCGGCAGCTTGGCATCTGCCTGACGCACGCGGTTGTTGACGTTAACCGCAGCGATATCCAGATCGGTACCGACTTCAAATGTGACGTTGATCGAAACCCGACCGTCAGCAGAAGAAACCGAATCCATGTACAGCATGTGTTCCACGCCGTTGATCTGTTCTTCGATAGGGCCGGCAACGGTACGTTCAACCACCTCGGCAGACGCGCCGGGATAGACCGCAGTCACATTCACCACCGGCGGAGAAATCTCCGGGTAGCGCGAAATCGGCAGGACGCGCAAGGCGGCCAGACCGGCCAGCACGATGATCAGCGACAAAACTGTCGCGAAGATCGGCCGGTTAATAAAAAATTTTGAGAACATGAATAATTCCTTGTAGCCTTAGCTTTGTTATGCAGCGGATTTTCAGCTTGATACTTTGGCTTAATTTAGGGGCTTAGTGTTTTGCCTCGGCGCTGGCTGCTGGTGCTGAAGCAGATGCACTGGCCGCAGCAGGTTTACCTTCAGCAGCAGGGGCAGCAGGTGGCGCACCTGCTGGTGCCAATGGTGCATTAGCTGCCTTGGCAGTAATAGCCACTGGCGTTACCGTCATGCCTGGATCATGTGCCTTGATGAAACCATCCACCAGAACACGGTCACCGCCCTGCAAGCCTTTGGTCACTATCCATTCACCATGTGACCAGCCATCCAGCTCAACCGGCTTTGGTACCAGCTTGTTGTCTGGCGAAACCGTGAACACGATTTTGCCCATAGGGCTGTCAATCACAGCACGTTGCGGTATCGCGATAGCTGCGCTGCGGGTGGCACCGCTAAGTATCACGCGTACAAACTGGCCAGGGCGCAATGTACCGTCAGCATTAGGCACCTGGGCACGGGCATCAAAACCACCTGTGGCAGGGTTCACTTTTTCGCTGACAAAATTCATCTTGCCTGTCACTGGGGCCATGCTGCCGTCAGCCAATTTCAATTGCACGTCAAAGGCCAGGCTACCGTTATTGGTTTTCTTGCCAGGCAAGGCAATCTTGCCTGCGCCTACGTCCTTGCTCAATTTCAGGTAATCCGCTTCCGGCACGCTGAAGTTGACATACACAGGGTCGGTCTGCACGATGGTAGTCAACAGACTGTCAGCTGAAGTCACCAGACTACCGTTGGATTTGGCAGCAACGCCAGTCACACCATCAATAGGAGCTACTACGCGGGTATAACCCAGATTGAGCTTGGCTTCATTGACTTGCGCCTGTACTTGCTTGTAGCTGGCTTCTGCTGTTTCAAGCGCAGACTTGGCATCGTCAAATTCTTTTTGGCTGATGGCTTTTTCTGCTGCCAGTGGCGCCAGACGGGCAAATTCGCGCTTGGACTGGTTCAACTTGGCTTCAGCTACACCGGCGGCGGCTTCTGCCGACGCCAGTTGCGTGCGGTAAGTACCCTGATCAATCTGGAACAGGACCGTGCCTGCCTTGACGCGGGAACCTTCTTCATAGAGGCGGTTTTCCAAGATACCGGCAACACGGGCACGCACTTCAGTTTCGCGTGAACCTGCGGTTTGTGCCGCATATTCAAAATCCAGACCCAGGTTACGTGGCTGTACTGTTACCACATTGACTTCAGGTGGCGGCATGCCGCCCGGCGGCGCAGCATTGGCACCCTGCTTGCCGCAAGCAGCCAATACCAGCAAAGGCAGGCTGACGGCAGCAATACGCAAGGCAGGCAATGCCTGCGTCATATGACTGGTAATTGATGAAAGCTTAAAAAACGGTGTAGATAATTGTGCAGGGGAGCGCATGGGAGATTCTTTCTTCTAAATTGAAAGGCGGTGTGCTATTATATACATTCACGAATGTTTGTAAATAAGGTTTTTCAATAGCCCTACAGGAAAGCAGGGGCTTTGAGATATCTGGCTTCAGGAAGCTCTGGTGGATCTGCCTGAAATTTTATTAAATAGACATCATTTACTATAGACGGTGAAACAAGTACCGCAAACAGGACTTGCCAAATTTGTCCCGGCACACCATCTGCGACAAAGACGGCATGTTGATATGGCCTGGGTTTCAATACATTTGCGGCGGTTTTGCTTAAGTCTGGGTATTTTAAAGACACAAAATGACAGCCTGATCTCATCGCTGTCATGGACCTGATAACAAGGTTGGTACCAAGGCAAGAAAACTAGTATAAAGCAGACATGAAATTTCTGCTGCAGGACAACATATTTGATCTGGAACAGATCATTTTTTTAAATTTGTACCAGTATCAAGGCGTAACAACGCAGGCTTTAACAGCAGAAAAACGATATAAGTATTTCATGCAGCTCTCGTTTTATGTCTTTATATGCAGTATTTAGTATCCATATAGCTTTATGTACCGTATGCACCGGGCTGCGAATGGCAGAAAGCCCATGTTTTCCAGGATTTCACTCTGCATTAAATACTATAACGAAGAGACGACGTAAAAATTGTGCGCAGCGATCATTAATTTGCAAGATAACCGGCAAATTAATCCGCGACGTACGCAAAGGAAACAAGATGGCCAGAAAGACGAAAGAAGAAGCGCAAGAAACTTATAATACGCTGATCGACGCTGCTGAAAAAGTATTCGCCGAAAAAGGTGTGACCAGTACAACACTCAATGATGTTGCCCTTGCAGCAGGCATGACGCGCGGTGCTATCTACTGGCATTTCAAAGATAAAAACGCCCTCTTTCAGGCCATGTGTGACCGCGCCTTCCTGCCTATGGAAGCAATGCTCAATGAAATTGCATCAACTCCACACAAAGACCCCCTGGCGGGTATCAGGCAACTGAATATACACTTTCTGAATCTGGTCACCGGCAATGAGCACCAGCAAAAAGTATTCGATATCATTTTTCATCGCTGCGAAAAAAACAGTGAACTGATCTTCTTTTCTGCCGAAAGCGAAAAACGCATTGAATGCCTGGCCAAAGTCGAAGCCCTGATCCAGAAAGCGGTTGATCAGGGCACCCTGCACGCCGACACCGATACCTGGATCGCAATGCAAGCCATACACGCTTACGTTATCGGTATCGTTCATGAATGGCTGGAAGATACCTCCGCCTACTGCCTGATGCAGCACGCAGAAGACATGGTCGATATATTCCTGGCCGGACTGGTCGCACGCCCGCCTTTGAAAAAAACACGCCCGGCAGAAAAGGCATGCAATATGCGCCTGGTGGTCAATCAAGCCTGATAGCTACACCGGCAACTTCCAGTCAAACCGTACTGCCAGCATGCGCAGTACGAAGCAGATGCCTACTCCAAACCCCAGCGCTACCGCCTCGCTGACCTGTAGCCAGTTCAATATCAGATAAGCCCAGCAACCGGCAAAAGCACAGGTCGCATACAAATGGCTGCGCCGGAACACCAGCGGTATTTCATTACAGATAATATCGCGCAAAACCCCGCCAAAAATGCCGGTAATAACCCCCATCATGACGCAGACAAACATTGGCATATCCGCCTCTTGCGCCAGCGAAGCACCGGTCACGCTAAACAAGCCCAACCCCAGCGCATCCGCCAGTACAATCGCGTTTTCAGTCACGGCATTGCGTAAATGCCGCAAAAAAGGAATGGCAACTATCGACATCACAAAGATGAGGATAGGGTATTCCTGATTCTCCACCCAAAACAGTGGCCGCCTGTCCAGCAGCAGATCACGTAGTGTGCCGCCACCAAAGGCAGTAATAAACGCCACCGTAAACACCCCCACTACATCCATGCGCTTGCGCCTGGCTTCAATAAATCCCGAACTGGCAAAAGCCAGTATCCCGGCGACTTCAATGCTATGCAACATCGAACTCATACCCAGATAGCTCGTCGTCATGGTTCTCCTTCAGGACTTGGTTTATGAGGTGGGATTTTAGCAAGCGGGACAGGGATGGGGTAGATTTGCCGGCCTTTTAAGATGAAGACCTCTCACCACAGAGGCACAGAGGGAGGAATGATTTTTTGCAAAAGATCATCGTTCCGTAAGCAAGCAACATGTTGCTTGAATTCCTTACTGCACCACAGAGAAATGCAATTAGGAGGCAAAAACCTGAAGGCTATTAGAACAGCCTGGCTCTCAAATTCGTCGCTCCTGCGGAGGCAGGAGCCCAGCGACTTTCTTTGCACACTGATAAAATTTATAACAAAAAGAACAGAAAAAGCACACAACAAGCAACATTCTATGGCTGAAGCCTACAAAACCCCATCGCAAAAACCCTAATTTTCATTGTATAATCATGGGCTTGGCATTTTGGGTAACCAGAATCCAGACAATTAATTAACCTTTGGCAAGTGATAATGCAATCGGGTCAAGAAGCTGGGCGACCGACGAAGTGCTTATTGGCTACCTACACTATTTTCGAGGCAAACATGAGAGATGGCATCCATCCAAATTATCGCGAAGTGTTGTTCCACGACGTTTCTTGCGATTTCAAATTCATCACACGTTCAACTATCAACACCCGTGACAAAGGTGAGTTTGAAGGTAAAGAATACCCACTGGTAAAGATCGAGGTTTCTGCGGAATCCCATCCTTTCTACACTGGTAAACATAAAATCGTTGATACTGCTGGCCGCGTTGAAAAATTCCGCCAAAAGTTCGGCAAAGTCGGTTCCAAGACTTCTGTCGCCGCCGGTTAATCGGCGCAGGGAAACACCGCACAAGCATATCCACTGTAGCGCGCTGCCCACATTTTTTGCGGCGCAGCGCGAGCCGGCAAGCATACGGTACTGCCTATGAATCTTATACAGACTCCATGCAGACACCCTATATATTCCGGTATAGCTCAATGTGTGCTTATGCGTCTATCCCGTGATTTAAATTAAAAAAGGCAGCCTTGGCTGCCTTTTTTACTAACGCTTTACCCTACAATAAGCATCCTTTCCTTCCATCATTAAGATATGAAGCCAGTCCGACTTCCTGCTGCCGCAACAGTTGCGCTACCGCGCTGGGGAATCTTCGCCCTGTGTCTCCTGTATATCTTGCCCGGTCTGATAGGCCGCGACCCATGGAAAGGTGACGATGCCGCCGGCTTTGGCATCATGTGGACCATGGCCCATGGCACCCTGGCCGACTGGTTGTGGCCGCACATCGTCGGCCTGCCCATGCCTGAAGAGGGCCCGCTAGCATTCTGGCTGGGTGCCATATGCATTAAATTATTTGGCTGGTTAGTGGGCGAACCCATGGCCGCCCGCCTTAGCACCGGCTTCTTTTTTCTACTGGGTTGCCTCTCGGTCTGGTATGCCACCTATCTGCTGGGCCGCAGGCCAGAAGCACAACCGCTGAAACTGGCCTTTGGTGGCCAGCCCGAACCCAAAGACTTTGGCCGCACCCTGGCTGACGGCGCACTGCTGATTTATCTGGGTTGCCTGGGCCTGCTGGTACGCAGCCATGAAACCAGCGCAGAAAGCTTGCAGATTTCCCTGATCGCCTGCACCCTGTATTTTTGCGTGCGCCTGCTGGATGAACCCGGCAAACGCACCGCCATCAAAATCGGCATCATCTTCGGCTTGCTGGTACTGACCAGGGGCTGGGTACTACCCATCGCCTTATGGGTCAGCCTGCTGGCTGTCTGTGTTTATCGTCAACAACGCCAGCCCCTGCAATACCTGGCCCTGATCAGCCTGCCGATTGCTTGCGCAGTCGCCGCCATCTGGCTGACTGCCATCAACGTCCTGCACCCGTATGACAGCTCGCCTTACCAGGCCTGGATGTTATGGAATTATCGCCAGTTCAATATACCAAACGCCGACAGCATCGCCTACCTGTTCCGCAACGGCATCTGGTTTAGCTGGCCTGCCTGGCCTTTTGCAGCATGGGCCATTTATGCCTGGCGCAAACAAGAAAAAGCCCTGCATATTTCACTGCCTGTCAGCTTTTTGATCTGCTTTGTCGTGCTGACCGTCGTCAACACCCAATCTGAAGAATCCCTACTGCTCCCCATATTGCCACCGTTGGCCATACTCGCCGCATTTGGCTTGCCGACCATGAAGCGCAGCGCGATTAATGCGGTGGACTGGTTCTCAGTCATTGTGTTTACCACCGTCGCCGGCTTCATCTGGTTTGCCTGGATAGCCGACCAGACCGGCTGGCCGGGCAACTGGGCGAACCGGGCCGCCATACTGGCCCCAGGTTACAAAACCAGCTTCAACCCCTTTGTCATGCTGATCGCCTTGGTTGCGACCGTCGCCTGGTTCCGCCTGGTGTACTGGCGCATATCACGTCAGCCCGCCGTCTTGTGGCGTGCCGTCGTACTGTCCAGCGGTGGCGTGATTTTGTGCTGGCTGCTGTTGCTCAGCTTATGGCTACCATGGGCCAACCAAAAAATCAGCTATGCGCCGCTGTCGCAAGAACTGGCCAAAAATCTGCCCGCCAAGTATGGCTGCATACAGGCACAGATAGGCCCTTCACAGCGCGCATCATTTGCCTATTTTGGCAAAGTAAAATTTGCCGGTTTCTCTGACAATGACTGCCGCTTGCTGCTCATACAAAACAGCAAACGCGCACATCAGTCTCAAGCACAGGGCGAGGGCCAGGATAGAGAACTGCAACTGCCAGCCGAATACAAGGCCGAAGAATGGACTGCCATCTGGTTCGGCCACCGTGCCGCCGACAACGATGAAGTATTTACCCTGTACCAGCGTAAATAGTCATGAAATTCGAGCACCCCAGCACCCTCAGCGGCAATATCAAACGCATCGCCTCACTGTCATGGCCCATGATGGTGGGCCAGATGGCCGTAGTGGGCAACGGGGTGATCGACACCGCCATGACCTCGCGCTTTTCAGCGACTGACCTGGCGGCACTATCCATAGGCATATCGATCTATGTCAGTATCTTTGTTGGCCTTAACGGCATATTGCAATCCATCTCCCCCGTCGTTGGTCAATTGTTTGGTGCGCGCAAGTTCAAACAGATAGGGACAGAAATCAAACAAGGCGTATGGCTGGGCCTTTTTCTGGCCTGCATAGGTTGTTTGATTTTGCTATTCCCAAATGGCTTGCTATCCATCGCCCAGGCATCGCCAACACTGAACGACAAGGCCGCACAATACCTGCAAATACTGGCCATCGCCCTGCCCGCCACGCTGGGCTTTCGCATCTATGGCGCACTCAACAATGCAGTCGGTCGCCCCAAAATGGTCATGGCCATACAACTGGCGGCACTGGCAATAAAAATCCCCCTCAACACCCTGTTTATTTTTGGTGGCCTGGGCATACCCGCCATGGGCGGCCCCGGTTGTGCGGCTGCCACCGCCGTCAATGCCTGGCTGATGCTGCTGACAGGCTGGCTCATGCTCAAGCACGTCAAATATTACGATGTGTTTGCCCTGTTTGGCAGCGGCTTTGTCAAACCCAACTGGAAAGCCCTGCGCAGCCTGCTTAACCTTGGCATACCCATGGGCTTAAGCTACCTGATCGAAGTCACCGCCTTTGCCTTCATGGCCCTGTTTATTGCCAGGCTGGGTGAAGTGGCCGTATCTGGCCACCAGTTGACCGCCAACTTCGGCACCATTTTATACATGCTGCCGCTATCCATCGCCAGCGCCACCGGCACCCTGGTGGCACAAGCCATCGGTGCCAAACAAATGCAGGCAGCGCGCGTGACTGGCAACGCCGGCATCATCCTGGCAGCCATGCTGGCCGTGCCCATAGGCATTACCATCTGGTTCAGCCGTGGCCTGATCCTGCATGCCTATACATCCAACCCCCTGATCATCGCAGCCGCCCTGCCCCTGTTCACCTTTATATCGGTATACCAGATTTTTGATGCGATACAGGTCACCACCGCCTTCATCCTGCGCGCCTATAAAATCGCCATCGTCCCCACCATTTTGTACGCCTTTGCCCTATGGGGTTGCGGCCTGGGCGGCGGTTTTATCCTCGGCCTGGATCCCTACCACATCAGCCCAGCCTTCCTGCACGGTGCCGCCGGTTTCTGGATGGCCAACAGCACCAGTCTGGCCATCGTCGCCTTCAGCCTGTGGTACTACCTGCGCATAGTCCAAAAACGCTTCCCCACCCCCGCCATGTGGCGCCGGAACGTAAAATTTGAACGACCAGACATCAGCCCATAAGCTGAACACAAACAGAAAGCACCCGGAATAAGCGGCCGCTTGCAAAAATCTGACAGCTCTGTCATAATTTCGGTCTGCGTTGCCGAGATGGCGGAATAGGTAGACGCACGGGACTCAAAATCCCGCGCCGCAAGGCGTGCCGGTTCGATTCCGGCTCTCGGCACCAAAAGCATTCGTAAGGCTCTCCATGTGAGGGCCTTTTTGCTTTTCAAGCAGCTTTTCTTTTATACCAATACGCAAAAGATTAGTGCAATTCACACGCACCAACAAAGTCCCTTCCAGCATTACCCAGCCCGCAATTTGACGACAAACAGCTCACAAAAAGCAGCGCATGAACACCTGTAAGTGTTTGACTTAAAAGGGGTTTCATGAAAGAATGAACTCACTTGATTGATCAGATTAAGGCCAGAAAATGAAGCTATTAGAACGAGTTCAGACATCCATTGATCACAGCTCAAGTCCAATAGTGTTGCGCTCTGAGCTTAGCTCTTTAGGTGGCAAATCTCAATTAAGCAAGTCTCTTAAAACAATCGTAAGCAATGGTCATTTGATACGCATTGGTTCTGGCATATACGCCAAATCCAGGCAAGACTCTCACGGCACTCCCCAATTTTTAGATACCCCCAAAAAAATTGTCGAGGCAGCATTTAAAAAATTCGGCATAAATGCCAAAGTTATTCGCATCGAATCCAATGGCGCGCAACAGATTTGCCACGTCCATACCGACCAGCGTAGTATCTCGCGAAAACTGTACATCGGCCCATGCATATTGAAGTACACCTATACTTGCCGCGATGAGAAAAACGCGCCGGATACATCCATGCCGAAAGAACTGGACGAGTTACCGACAAGCGGCGTATCAGAATTTGTCCAACGATTCGCCAATGCGCATAACGTAGCATTTGCTCGTTCAGGGCTGGACGATTGGGCAGAAGCAGTGACCCAGGCATCAGGCGATAACGTTCAGTTAGATCAAATCAGTAAGCTACTAATTACCCTGAAAAAACAACATTTGATCGACGGCCAACAACTGGCCAGGTTGATTACCAATCATCTGAAAGAAACGGCAAATGTTTGATCCTTTTGGTGATTATGAAACAGCCGGATACCTTCGCAACGTAGAAAAACTTAAAAATTCAGAGATCATCAAAATTCAAGAACATGTCTTCTTTGAAGCAAATCTCGAAGACGCAATTGCCTACCTAAAAACTATCAATGGGCCGATAGCATACGATCACTTCCTCAAGGTCCACCAAATACTCTTCGGCGAATTTTACCCATGGTCTGGCCAGGACCGTCACATGCTCGGAGTTGGGCGCTTGATTAGCAAAGGCCAACACATACAATTTGAAGCAGCCGAGTCATGCCGCCGTGCAGTTGAATGGGGGCTTGAAATGGGAAACGACGTGAAGACCATGCAAGCAAAACCCGGCACTGTTATGGGCATGTTCGCATGGGGCCATCCATTTCTTGATGGCAATGGAAGAACCATGCTGCTTGTTCATACCGAATTGTGTTCTCGCGCCGATTTTTCGATTGACTGGCAATCGTCCGTCAAAGGTAGCTACCTACAGTCCCTCACCCAAGAAATCCAATCGCCAGGCAAAGGCATACTTGACGCATATCTGAAGCCATTTGTGCGCCCACACCAATCCATACAACATTGGGCAGAATCAATAAAGGCAATACCGGGCCTGGATGGGAATAGCAACGCAATGCCCAATATCGTTTATCTGAACAGCGACGCCGAAGCCAATAAACGCTATGAAGAATTTAAGCGGATGAGACAGGAAAATTGAAGTTTACCAAATCCCATCCGGCAAGCTGTACCGGTCCGATTCCGGCTCTCGGAACCAATTCTGATTAAGCTCTTGATTACTCAAGGGCTTTATTGTTTTTGAAGGTGAGAGCCTTATTTGAAGGCGGCTAAGAACTTAGGTTAGCCAACAGCCCCTAATAGAACAGAGATTTTCATTACCGCTATCCTCAAATTACCTGCTTATACATTTTCCCCGTCAAAGTAGTCCGAATCTACACGCTTCAATTCGAATTTACTGACTGGCGAAACCCCAACATTATGATCAACCATCAATGTTGCCAACTGCTCACCTGAGATCAAAATAATCTTCGATGGAATGATGCGGACATACTCTTCCGCCTCTTTAGTAAAGCTTGAAGTAGTGATGAAGACACCTTTGCTGGCTCGCTGGCCCTGCAATGCCCCGGCAAATTTCTGTATTTCGGGACGTCCGATAGTAGCTTCCCAGCGTTTCGCCTGTATGTAGATAACATCCAGGCCCAACTTGTCTTCTTTGATGATGCCGTCAATTCCTTCGTCACCGCTTCTACCCACTGCTCGCCCCGCATCTTGACGGGAACCACCATAACCCATACTGACGAGCAAATCGACAACCAGACGCTCAAAAAAAGAAGGTGATGCTGCCTTCACTTGCTCCAGCAATTCAGATTCAAGATTGTTTCTTAGCCGCTGGTAAGCCTGAGAAAACAATTCTTCAGGCGTGGCTTCCGACTGCTCAATTTTCGCAACAGCAATTGAAGTAGATTGTAAAACCCCAATGGTATCCTGCGCCCCCTTGTCTTCACTACGACGCAGCTTGAAAGACAAATACTCGGGATATTGCTCAAGCACAGAATTGTCAACACGAGAAAGATTTTTAGCTAAAAGTTCTTTCCCTCTCGCCGTGATATTAAAGAAGCCGCGCTTTCTTGACTCAAGAAGAGCTGCTTGCTTCAGATAAGTTCTTGCCCATCCAACCCGATTATCAAATTGCAAGCCTGTTCCACTCGGTAGCATCGTATCTCGCTGCTCGTTAGTGAGCTTAAACTCAGACGCCAATTGCTCAACCGCATCACGGAAGCGATGTTCTTGCAAATCGCTTGCCAATCGTAATAATGGCAACATCAATGTTTGGTAGTCTGGAATAGTCACGGCAACTCACTTAATAATTTGATATTCAAATATATCCTAAAAGCAGGATAGAAGTCACTTGCAAAAGATGCCGGTGCGCAAGTGGCACCTCAGATGTCAAACCTCGCACCAACCTCTTTCAACCATTCCTTACTATCCAGATAGTTAGGCAATATTCGCGATACAGACTTCCA
Source organism: Undibacterium sp. Ji49W (assembly GCF_049340205.1). NCBI lineage: Bacteria > Pseudomonadati > Pseudomonadota > Betaproteobacteria > Burkholderiales > Oxalobacteraceae > Undibacterium > Undibacterium sp. Ji49W. Next base: position 143,836 of record NZ_JBMPOW010000017.1, read on the forward strand.
GAACTCTGGTGAATGGTCGTGATGCTTCAAATGGCATAGCTCGTGCACAACCACGTAATCAACAACGCTATGTGGAGCCATGATGATTTTCCAGTGGAACTCGATTTCACCTTTGACATTACAACTGCCCCAGCGTGATTTAAAGGTTTTGACACTCACATCAGTTGGTGCAACCCCGACCACACTGGCGTAACGTTTGACTTTTTCCTTGAAGCGGTTCTCCGCCTGGAACTTGTACCAATACGTTAGCATGTCTCGAATGATGGCATCTTGCTGCATCATCTTGGGCAAACTCACTAACAATTGACCATGTTTAAGTTTGACTGGCTGTACTGGGCCAGTCACGACTTTCAGACGATAGTGGCGGCCAAGATAGGGGAAAGACTCGCCACTCAGCATTTCACGCTTGCTGACGGGTTGTGCTTGCTGATGTAAATAGAGTTTTTCTTTGATCCAGCATTTTTTGTCTGCAAGTAACTGCTTGATTTTTTCTTCAGGCAAAGTCTTGGGTACAGCAATTGATACAGCGCCGTCTTCCACCTGCAACCGGGCAGACTTGATTCTGCCAGTGCGTATTACCTCGGCGACAAAGCCTTGTCCCTGAATATATTCAGCCGCCATCATTTGAACTTGACCTTCGCCAGTTCCATGAACCTGTCCATCACCTGCGTGCGCAAGGCTTCACTATCAAAACTTGATTCAACTACCGTGCGTTTGATATCACGTTTTAAGCGCTTGATTTCATCCTGCTTCCTGAAGAAGTCAACGATATTACTGGCCTCGTCCAGCATGGTAACCAGAACCTTGGTTAATTTCACTATCTCATCGTGCTGCGCTTCGCTCAAGGCATCGTCGCCCTGCATACGAGTTATTTCAGCTAGCAAGATATTATGAAAGGCGAACTCCGTATCGTTTAAGCCAAGCTCTTCTGCAGCTTTCTTCCTGTCAGATTTTATATTGTCGCGAAAATCCAGCAGCATTTGCACCAATTCGTCCCAGCGTTCTGACTTTTTACGCAATATCTCGTCCAGCTTGGCGCTCAATGATTTGTAGTATTCCTCATCCTCGGCCAGATTGATGTCAATATGGTGCTTAATCGCGTTTTCTATTTCAGATGCTTTGGATTCGTCTGACTTATGTTCTTGCAGCTTCTTTTTGTAATCGACAGACAGCAAATCTATCGGCGGTATCTTTGGGTCTACGCCCGTGGCACGGATATGCTCTTCGATCAGGGCGCGCACTTTTTCACCAACACCTGCCAGATCAAGCTGTGAATCGCGATAGATATTGCGTGCGCCTTGGTTGATTTTTCCCAGCAAAGTTAAGTCATGCACAAAAGGCTTGGCACCGACGTCGGGCATGACGATGTCCATCTGCTTGGCAAATTTCTTGAAGTCGATCTCAAATTGCTGGCGCACTTCTTCATCCTTCAAGGCAAGTACGCAGGCGTCCAGGTTGCTCAGTGCAATGCCCTTGAAGTGGCGCAGCACGCGGGTATGCGTAGCTTTGAGTTTAGGGATTTCATCTTTTAAATCTTGCAACGCACCGGCCACGTCTTCCTTGGAAAACATATCCAAAGCTTCGGTCAGGTAATCGCCGAGACCAAAATAATCGACGATATAACCGCGTTCCTTGCCATTGGCGGTGCGGTTGACGCGTGCTATCGCTTGCAGCAGTGTATGTTCGCGTAGCTTGCGGTCCAGGTACATGACCTGGCAGATGGGTGCATCAAAGCCGGTTAGCAGCATGTCCTTGACGACGATAATCGACAGCGCATGCTCAGCAATCGGCTTTTTGAAGTTATCTATCTGCTGTTTTTGCAAGACGCTATCGGTGTGTGGCGTGTACAAAGCCTCATCGTTATGGCTGCCAGAGATAATCGCCGCGCATTGCGGGCCTTCCAGCTCATCGATGGTTTGTTTATAAACCACGGCAGCGCGGCGAGATGAAGTTACGATCATCGCCTTAAAACCATTCGGTTGTATATGCTCGCGGTAATGCTTGAGCAAATCGATACAGACCCAGCGTATCCGCTGCGATGCCTCTAAAACCGCCTGTTCGGTGCCATACTTCTTCTTGATCGTGGCTTTGTCTTCGGCACTGCGGTCGGCAAAATACTCATCGAATAATTTATCCAAAGAATCGCCAGTCACCTTGGTCCTGGCTTCGCGCCCCTCATACAGAATCTGGCAAGTCGCACCATCGGCCACCGCTTCTTCTATCGTATAAGTGTCGATATAAGAGCCAAATTCATGCGTGGTCTTCTCTGACGTGATCAAGGGCGTGCCGGTGAAAGCAATCTTGGGTGCGTTTGGTAAACCGGCATTAATAGCCAAACCCAAAGAGCCGTATTGCGTGCGGTGTGCCTCATCGGCCAGCACGATGATTTTTTCTGAATTGTTCAGCAGCGGAAAATCAGCCAGCTCGCCTTCCTGAAACTTCTGCACCATCGCCGTAATCAGGTCTGAGCTATCTTTAGCCAGCAGCTCTTTCAGATGCGCAACCGAGCTGGCGTGATACACCGTTTCGCCTTGCACTCGCTCAAATTGCGCGGTCAATTGCTGGTCTAGCTGGGTGCGGTCGGTGATGAACACCAGCTTGTAATCGCGCTGTGCAGGGTCGCGCCGCATCTTAATTGCCAGCATCACCATCGTCAGCGATTTACCCGACCCCTGCGTATGCCAGATGATGCCGCCCTTATCCTTCTTGCTTACGCCATGCTTCAAACGATTGATGGTTTTATGCACAGCGCGAAATTGCTGGTAACGCGCAATCTTCTTCACCATGCGCCCGTCTATAGGCTCATACAAAGTGAAGTTGCGGATCAGGTCGAGGAAGTTGGCATGGCTGAATATGCCAGCCAATAAGATCTGCTGTGAGTTGGCAACAGCTGGCGCACCAAGAATCGCAGCATACGGCACAGCTGACTCCGCCACGCCAATGCCACCAGGCAATGCCGTGTCGGTCGTCGGCAGCACTACCGTAGCGTTAAGCGCCGTGGTAGCCAACACCTCAGCCTCATTCAAAGGATAAGCGTCCTTCCATTCGAGATAATGCTCGACCTTGGAGCTAATCGTACCAACCCGTGCCTGGTCCCTGTGCGTGCACACCATCAACTGGTTATAGTTAAATAATCGCTCAGCACCTTCATCTTCATGCGGTGCACGGCGATTGGCATAACGACGCAACTGGTCTATGCCTTTTTCCATCGGGTTGGTCACATACGGTGATTTCGCCTCAATCACCGCCAGCGGCAAGCCATTTACGAACAGCAAAATATCGGGGATCACAAACTCATTCACGCCCTCAATCTTGAACTGGTTCACGCACAAATATTCATTATTGGCCAGGTTATCAAAGTCAATCACTTTGACGGTCTGGCCGCGACGGCCATGTCCCAAATCCTGCTCGACTGACTGGTAATGCACCAGCATCTGCCACAGATTCAAGTTCGCTTCCATCAAGGTCGCAGCTGCTGGATGGGTAATTTCACGCATTACCTTGCGCAGATTCTCTTCGCTAATCCAGGGGTTAATACGCAGCAATGCAGCTTTCAGGCGTTTTTCCAGCACCACCTCGCGAAAATATTCGCGTTCGCCGTTTTGCGCGTAGAAAGCGGGGGCAAGTTGTGCGCCATGCAGGTAAGTCCAGCCCAACTGCTGTAGTTGTGTTAGCGCCGGTAGTTCTACTTTGTCGTATTCGTCGTTGGTCATCTTTCTTTGTCTGCCCCATAGCCCGCTTCGCGCTGATGTCTGATCGCCAGGACAAGAACCGCATCATGTATCTCTTCAAAACTGTAGAGCGCAACATAACCTGTCTTGCCACGCGAGATCACCAGTTCAAACAAGTCGTCATCAAGCTGGCGGCCAATGTAAGGATGGCGACGCAAAATTGCCAGCGCCTCTTCGATCAAATCCAGCGTCGCCAGGGCAGAAACGGGGTCTTGTTCAAGCAAAAAATCGCTAAGGCGCTCCAGGTCGGAAAATGCCTGTTCAGAATAAATCAGCCGCGCCACGGCTTGGCCTTAGGTGCGGCAATTTCAGACGTTTTTTTAGTCACAGGAGCATTAGCGGCAGCAATGCGCTCACGCAGATAGTCATGTACTTCTTCGGCCTCAAACCCCAGTCCAGACTTTAAGGTTTTTTTGCGTGCTGCTTTGGCTTGAGCAACAAATTCGGCATGTTTCTCAGCCGCATCCGATGCTCTACGAATCGCATCCACCATAAACGCATGCGGCGTCATGCCCAGATCCTGAGCAACAGCCGCCGCTCTTTGTTTAAGATCTTCCGAGAGTTTCAATGAAGTGGTACTCATGGTCGTCACCTTTTAAAAAGTAACACCAGAGTATCACCTTTTTTCGAAAACGTAAAATTGGGTGCGTACGGCATAATCGTACCCACTCGTAACGAGTCGAACCACAACACATCACGTTGAAACCATCAAACCAAAACATCCAAGCAGCCATCGTTGAAGGTACATCCCCGCGAGGGCACAAAAACGTGCCCACCCTACATCGTTACAAGTCAAAATGATATTCGGAGGGAAATTAATCACCTTCTTTTAAGATAACTTAAAATTTTCTTTTGGTAGAAAATTAAATTTTTCAAACCTACGGGATCAATAGAAACTTTGCTTGTCTCTACGTTATAAGTCTGAACTGAATTAATTAATTCACGTTGTTTTTTCACATATTTCGTAAAATTGAAACGATCAAAAAATGAGAGATACGGTCCAATACGAGCCACATCAATCTCACTTGAATAGATAGTCCTGTTATTGACACATTTGGTAAGGTCAGCGAAAGTTAGATCTGTTAGCTCATTAAATTCTTTCCTCTTATCTCTACCAATCGCTTGCCAATTTCCAACTAAGAGTCCCACTAAAAAAGTTAAAATGCTTATCCAGATTGCGTATTCTTTAACTAAATTATTGAAATTTTCAAGCAACATTTACACGTACCTTTCCCGTTAAAAGATCTTGCATGAGGGCTTTTTTTTGATTTAACAACCTGTCCAATTTCTTATTTACTATTTCTAGCTTTAAAGTGACAGATTTCAACACTTGAGAAATTTTCCTTTGTTCATCTAAGGGTGGTATTGCTACAAGCATTCTTTTCATATCCCCTACGTTAAAATGTTGTTGAGCCAATCCTCCTTGAGCCTTCAAAACCTGACCTTTTCCAATGTCAGAATTTACCCACGTGCATAAAAAGTTTGAATCAATCGAGTCTCTCGGTCTCGTGATGATTATGTCAATACAATTTGCGCCATCAAACTTTTTTTCAACTACTGCGGTAGTCCCAGGATAACCAGTTCGCACTGTTACAAGATTGCCTTCGTATAGCTGACTTTTCTTTAATTTTTCGTTCGATTCCCGCGTTATATATTTTAAATTATCACCATTCAATCCAATTTCTCTGACATTTGCTGAACGCAACGCAGGCACTCCAGAGTGAACATAATATTGCGTAGGCTGAACAACGATTCCAACTACTATTTCGAAAGCAACATCTTCAACAGTCATCACTTCCCAAGCCTTCGGAATCTGCCCGACTGGACTATCCTTGAATTCCGTATGACCAATGCCCTTGGTCAACAGCTCCTGCATCATGCCGGTTTTCAGGTCTTTCAGTTTGTTGATTTGCGCTTGGGTGGATTCAATCACATCGTCAACGGCGGTGAGGATGGAGGCGATTTTTTGTTGTTCTTGGAGCGGCGGGAGTGTTAGTGCCATTTCCTCCATGCTTCGCTTGGTCACATGCAAGATTCCCATACCATTGGATTGATTCATCCACTCGGCAGTTTTTTGTCCAAGTAACTGATATAGATAATGCTTCGTGATATTTATTTCATCGCAGGTAATCTTCCAAATGTGGTAATGGTAGATCGCTTTTTGTCCGCTCCAAATGTGTGCGCCGAAAGTGGCAGACCACATGTAGAGCAAATCGCCAAAATTACAGTATTGATGCTCCGGTAATTTCAGATTTGAATAGTAATAATCCTTTCCTGAACCAGTTAGGTTTTGTAACCTAATCACAGGAGTACCTTGCTTTTCCCATTCGGTTAGCTTATACGCGCGGCCATTTGAGATTTCAACAATATCACCCTGACGGTGTTCAACCCAACCTTTTGGCATTGGACTACTCATACCCCAACTCCGCCATGTAGCCCTTCATTACAGCCTCAGCCTGGGCCACCTGTGCATCGAGTTCATGCAAAGACACGCGGTACTTATCCCACCAGCGTTCAAACTGCGCAATCAACTCTGGTCTATCTGCAGGTAGATGCAAGCGCAAGTCTTCCTTACTGCTGATCACAGCCTTCCAGTCGTAATAATCGGCATCGCGCTTGACCAGTACCGCTGTTACATCAAAGCCTTGCAAAATCTCTTCCTGAATATAGTCGTCCATTACCTCACGCACAGGTACGCCGCCGTGTAGCAGTGCGCGCACGTCGAATATTTCTGGTGGTGGTGAAGTGTCGGCATAACGGCGTATATTCAGGTTGTAATCGTTCTCGGCAATTTCGGCCAAGGTGACAACTTTGGCGTAGCGTTTGCTGTCTTTGTATTCTGCAAAGGTGCTGACGATCTTTTCTATGTCTTGCGGGCGCAAGGTGTTTTGGTTCTTGCCTTCGGCGAAATCAAGTTCGCCATTAATGAACAAGACTTTGCCTTTTCGTTGCTTTGGCTTTTGCTTATTGATGATGAGCATGCTGGCGGAGATGCCTGTGCCGTAAAACAGGCCAGCAGGTAAGCCAATTACAGCCTCTAACAAATCGTCATTGAGTATGCCTTTGCGGATTTCTTTTTCGCTGGAACCACGAAACAAGACGCCGTGCGGCATGACCACACCCATCATGCCATGGTCATTCAATGACGCGATCATGTGCTGGACAAAGGCTAAGTCGCCAGAATCTTTGGGCGGTGTGCCATACGGGAAACGGCCATAGCCGTCATTGTCGGCAGCTTCTTTGCCCCAGGCGGCCAGGCTAAATGGTGGATTGGCGATGACGCGGTCAAACGTCATCAGTTCGCCGTTTTGCACGTGCTTGGGTTCACCCAGCGTATCACCCTTGCGAATGTCGGCATTGAAGACGCCATGCAAGAACATATTCATCTTGCAGATGGCCCAGGTGTTGAGGTTCATCTCTTGCCCATACAGCGAAAGATTGGAAGCATTTTCGCCATGGCTGACAAGGTAATTACGGGTTTGTACCAGCATGCCGCCAGAACCCACCGTCGGATCATAAATACGCATACCAGCATGCGGTTGCAGCAATGCCACCAGCAGTTGCACGACTTCGCTTGGGGTATAGAATTCACCGCCTTTTTTACCGGCAGAATCGGCAAACATTTTGATCAGGTATTCGTAGGCAGTGCCTAACAAATCGCTGGATTCAAAGTCTTGATTGCGCAGACGATAGGTAGAAAAGTGAGAAAGCAAATCTGCCAGCTTTTTATCGGACAGTTTATTCTTGATGTTGAAGTCTATCGACACCAACACGCCTTCCAGGCTGGTGTTGTGTTCTTCTATTGCTTCAGTGGCTATATTGAGTTGTGCACCAATGTCATGCTTGAGATCTTTTAAAGCGCTCCAGCGAGCTTTTTTTGGCACGAAGAAGGTGTCATGATATTCATCTTCTTCTTGCGCCAGTTCCTCTGCCTGCACTTGTGTCTTACCTGTTTTGAGGTAATGGGCAATGACTTTTTCTTGCTCTTCTTCAAAGCTGTCTGACAGACGCTTCAGGAACATCATGCCAAAGATATAGTCTTTGTATTCTGACGCATCCATGTTGCCGCGCAAGATATCGGCGGCTGTCCATAGATAGGATTCAAGTTGTTGTAAAGATAGTTTTTGGGACATATTTCGCTATTGAGGCAATGAATTTATAATCGTTGCCGTTATTTTGCGTTTAGAGCAAAAACATGACAACTGATTTTGTATTTATGATAATTAGATGAAGCGTCTAGCCAATAAGCTGCTATCTACCGCAAGGGTGTAGAGTCGATAAGACTATCGACGAGCTTGCATTGATCTAATCAATACCTATGCTCATCCACCAAATGCTTGTTAAAGCTGTACTTGCTGCCGCCTTGCAGTACGTCAGTGAGGCGCTTGGGGTTGCCGGCTGAGATGAAGATGTCGGCGATGCCGTCCTTGACGCGGAACTTGGTGGCGGGGCTTAAGATGTTGTTGGCTTTGATCATCAGGTGGCGGATGATTTTGGCTTTTTCGCTGCAGATGAGGAAGTGGTTTTCTTTTCTGAAATTGGTCAACGGAATGTTGAGCCACCAGCCTTCGTCGTTGCCATAGCGGACGACCTGGGAGAATTGGGTGTTACCGTCGTTCAGGACGTTGGCTTGCAGGGAATCGTTGGCGATTTGTATGGCTTCGGCTTTGTTCATTTTTGTCTTCGGTGGAGTTCGGATAGGGATTCAGTGGATAAATTGCTATTGGATCTGCGATGGAAACCCATCCCCATCCCTGCCTTCCCCTTGAAGGGGAAGGAGTTGCAAGGCTACATTGTAATCCCTGGTGTTTGCCCAGTGTCCAACATTGGGATAAACTGTATGCATATACAGTTATTTAAACGCTATTTACCCTCCCCCCATGCTTGCCAATCTGGACAACCCCTTTTACTATCTTGAAAACTTCCAGACTGTGCTGGATTGGGTGGCTGAGCGTTATGCGGATTTGCTGGTGGCGGATGAGCAGGATTTTATTAGCCAGTTTCCCCGCTTGCCACAGGCTTCACGTGCCTTGTATGTGCGTATGGTGATGCGCAAGGGTTATGTGTTCAGAGCAAGCAAGCTCAATTATGCCGAGATTGGTGATACCCGTGCGGCCATGCAGGCGCTGGTGGATGTCGGCTGGGTGCAGTCTGATCCTGCGCTTGATATTGCTGGCTTGTTTGATTTACTGCAAAAACCGGAACTGGCGTTGGCTTTTGCCATGTCGCCTGCTGAAAAGAAATTGCAGAAGGCAGATCAACTGGCGTTGCTGGGCCAGCAGCATACTGACAGTAAGGCATTTTCTGGCTGGTGTGCAAGCTTGGATGATGTCGCCTACCAGGTGCTGAACAAGGATTTGTGCGACCGGTTGCGGCTGCTGTTTTTTGGCAATCTGTATCAGGACTGGTCAGAATTTGTATTGTCTGACCTGGGTATTTTTCAGTATGAAAAGGTGGAATTTTCTGCCGCGTCGCGTGGCTTTGGCAGCCGTGCCGATATCGACGCTTACCTGGCCCTGCATGCCTGTCGTGAAGCCTTTCATGCGGCGCAGCCAGTGCCCGATGTGTTGGCGCAACTGGCTGCCACTGGCTTGCATGCGCTGGATAATGCCTGGCTGGTCAGCCGCCGTAACCGCTTGCTGTATCAGATTGGTGAACATGTAGAAAAGCAAAAAGACTGGGCGCTAGCGCAGCAGGTCTATGCAGACTGCACTTACCCTGGTGCACGTTTGCGTGCCATACGTGTACTGGAAAAAAGCGGGCAAGCCCAGGCGGCATTTGATTTACTGACACTGGCGCAGCAAGCGCCAGAGAGCGAGGCAGAACACCAGCAAATGTTGCGCATAGCCCCGCGCCTTTGTCGCAAGCTGGGCCTGGCTAAAGTAGTTGCGGCGAACAGCACTGCGCCTACAGAACTGGTCTTGCGCCTGCCTTTGCCACAAGAAGATTATGTGGTCGAATATGTGGTGCGTGACCATTTAAGCTGCGATGAAGCGCCGGTGTTTTATGTAGAGAATGCGCTCATCAATTCCTTGTTTGGCTTGTTGTGCTGGCCAGCTATTTTCAAGGCCATACCGGGAGCTTTTTTTCATCCATTTCATCGCGGGCCTGCGGATTTGTTGAGTGCCGATTTCCAGGTGCGACGGGCAGACGATTTTGCTGCCTGTTTTGCGCAGCTTGATACAGGTGCTTACCGCCAGACCATACGCGACGCTTATGTCACCAAATCTGGTTTGCAATCACCCTTTGTTTTTTGGAGTAGTTTGTCTGAAGATTTGCTGGACATGGCGCTGACATGCATACCGCCGCAACACTTGAAGCATAGTTTCGAACGTATCCTGCTCGATATCCGGGCTAACCGTAACGGCTTCCCTGACCTGATACAGTTTTGGCCGCAAGAGCAGCGTTACCAGATGATAGAGGTCAAGGGCCCAGGTGACAAGCTGCAGGACAACCAGAAGCGCTGGCTGGATTTTTGTGCCACGCATGGCATGCCTGTCACAGTATGTTATCTGCAATGGCAAGAGGCTGATCAGTGAATGCTGACGGCTATACCATAGCCGTGAGGGCGCTGTGCGAGTTCACGGCCAAGCAGGGCGACCTGGATTTGCGCTTTACACCCTCCCCCACTGCCGAGCAAGGCATGGCCGGACATACGACAGTGGCCTTGCGCAGAAACAGCAGTTACCAGCGCGAAGTCAAACTTGAAGGCCAGCATAGCAATTTGCAAGTGCGTGGCCGCGCCGATGGCTATGACCCCGATCTGAAACAGGTAGAAGAAATCAAAACCTATCTGGGTGACTTGCACACCATGCCGGACAACCACCGGCATTTGCATTGGGCACAGGCCAAGGTGTATGGGCATTTGTTGTGCCAAAAGCTGGGCTTGCAAAAGATCAGCGTGGCACTGGTGTACTTCAATATACAAAACCAGAAAGAAACAGTATTGCAGCAGGCGCTTGATGCTGCTGAGCTGGCAGATTTTTTTGCTCTGCTGTGTGGCCGTTTTATTGCATGGGCAGAGCAGGAAGTGGCTCACCGTGCTGGGCGGGATGTGGCTTTGGCAGACATGGTTTTTCCGCATGCGACATTCAGGCCGGGTCAAAGACAACTGGCTGAGGCCATGTACAAGGCCAGCAAGCGCAGCTGCTGCCTGCTGGCGCAAGCCCCAACCGGCATAGGCAAGACCATAGGCAGTTTGTTTCCACTGTTAAAGGCCACAGCAGAACACAGGCTGAACAAGATTTTTTATCTGGCAGCCAAGACATCAGGCCGGCAACTGGCTTTGCATGCACTGGCCAACATACAAAACAGTACCCCAACTTTGAACCTGCGTACGCTGGAACTGGTGGCAAAAACCAAGGCCTGCGAATACCCTGAAGCCGCCTGTCATGGTGATGCCTGCCCACTGGCCAAAGGCTTTTATGATCGGCTGCCTGCGGCCCGTGCTGCCGCTGTTGATCAGCAATTGCTGGACAAGGAAGGCTTGCGCAGCGTCGCCCTGGCGCACCAGGTGTGCCCTTATTACCTGGGTATAGAAATGGCACGCTGGGCCGATGTCATCATTGGTGACTACAACTATTATTTTGACATCTACGCTTTGCTGTATGGCTTAAGCGTCGTGAATGACTGGCGCGTGGCCGTGCTGGTGGACGAAGCCCATAATATGGTGACACGGGCGCGCCAGATGTATAGTGCAGAATTGCAGCGTGACAGCCTGAAACGCTTGCGCAAGACACCACCACCAGCGCTCAAAAAATCTTTAGACAGACTGTATCGCGCATGGCTACAGTTGGAAAAAGAGCAGGAAGCTGATTACCAGGCCTATGCCGAAATACCAGAAAAACTGCTAACAGCGTTAACCCGCCTGTGCACAGACATCGGCCTTTACTTTGCCGACAACCCTAGCCAGTTGGCACCTGATTTGCAGCAGTTTTATCTGGATGCCCTGCTGTTCAACCGCCTGGCAGAAAGCTTTGCTGATCATTCGCTGTTTGATATCAGCAAAATCAGCAAAGAACCTGGCACATCGACGTTATGCATACGCAATATCGTACCGGCTGCATTTTTAACGCCGCGCTTTACGGCAAGCCATACAACAGCTTTATTCTCAGCCACACTCAGCCCGTGGAATTATTATTGCGATACCCTGGGTTTGCCAGATACTACCGCCTGGGTAGATGTGGAATCGCCCTTCTCTGCGGATCAGTTACAGGTGCATGTGGTGGATAGCGTTTCAACGCGCTATGCCGACCGGGCATATTCTGTTGCACCCATCGTGGCATTGATGGCGCGGCAGTACCATGCGCAGCCAGGTAATTATCTGGCGTTTTTCAGCAGCTTTGATTATCTGACCCAGGTCAGCAACAGCTTTATCCAGTTGCACCCGGATATACCGGTACGTTTCCAAACCCGGCGCATGAATGAAGCAGATCGTGAAGATTTCCTGGCGCAATTTACCGAAGACAGCCAGGGCATTGCCTTTGCCGTGCTGGGTGGTTCTTTTGGTGAAGGCATAGACCTGCCCGGCACCCGCCTGATTGGTGCCTTCATCGCCACGCTGGGCCTGCCGCAACTCAATCCCATCAATGAGCAGATCAAATTGCGCATGGATAAAATATTTGGGTCAGGCTATGACTATGCCTATCTGTACCCTGGCTTGCAAAAAGTGGTACAGGCTGCGGGGCGGGTGATACGGCAAACGGATGACAGGGGTGTGGTGTATTTGATTGATGACCGGTTTGGGCGTGGTGATGTGCGGGCTTTGTTGCCGGAGTGGTAGGCGGTGAATTAATAGAGCTTAAGTTTGTGCTCAAAAATAATCTCTCATTTGTAGTGCAGCAAACTTGATTGAACTCTTTTAAATAGTTTTCTGTTAATCAACAAACGCCGCTGGGCTCCTGCCTGCGCAGGAGCGACGGATTTTGGGCCTGTATTCATTCGCGCAACTCGGTATGCACGCATTAGATACAAAATTCATTGATCCTAGCAAACTCAGCTATATCTTTGCTCACGCCCTATAAATCGTCGCTCCTGCGCAGGCAGGAGCCCAGCGGCGTTCGTTGATCTAAATTGCATATCCTGGCTACACAGCAAAAGTTCAATGCTCAGCCTTTAATAAATGAATACGTTGTTGAAGCGCCGAATGTGGGGCTGGTGAAGCGTAACCTGGCAAGACCATAGCCCAAGCTTTACCTCATTCAAATCCCACCCCAATCAACACAAACCCTCCATTAAACAAGTAAACCTTGTTATTTAACGAAACAATGTATATATTAATGGAACTAAAACACCATTTTTATAGAAGTTCGTCTCGATTATGAAAACTTCCAAGTCCCAGCAAGAGCAAACCCGGCGTAATCTGATCCGTACTGCCGTTGATCTGATCACTGAAAAAGGCTATGACGCCACCACCATGAAGCAGATTGCCCGCGACGCAGGCATTGGTGATGCAACGATTTACAAGTACTTCCCCAGCAAAGAGAAGATCCTGCTGGCTTACTATGAATTATGCATAGACATCACCCTCGAAGTGGTGCAAGAAACGCCAGGCTGGGAAGAATTTACCCTGCAAGAAAAACTGCAAAGGCTGGTGGATGCCCTGTTGGAACTTTTGCTGGGTGACCGTGAATTTGTAGAAATCACGCGTGACATCTTTGGCAAATCACCGCTGCTGATGATGCGCGACAATATGCCTGGCCAGCAAACCCTGAAGCAGGAAATCATAAGTCTGCTGGAAGAAGCTGAACAGCGCGGCGATATCTCGCCCTGCGATTTCAAAAACCTGATCGGTGGTTTGTTTGGTGATTATCTGTTTGCCGTCATCGCATATTGGCTCAAGGATGAGTCGGAAGAATTTTCCAACACCACGCAACTGGTGGACATGACGCTGGCGATAATGGTCATGGCCTTGAAGAGCGGTATCGTCAATAAGGTGACAGAACTTGCCAGCTTCATGCTGCGCAATCAACTGTCGCGCATCATGCAGAATGGTTCTGGCCTGCTGGAAATGGTCAAGCTCGTGCAGAATGGATTGGGACGTGGCCTGGGGGATGCGCGATGAACAAGGCGCCGCCCGCCAGCAAGCTGGGCAGGACTGCCATCACCGGCCTGGCATTGGCACAGGCTGGCGCCAGCAAGCTGGGTCACAAGGCACGGCAAATGTTGCGCAGTGACGATGACAAACAGGCTGCGCAAGAACAGCATGAAGCGGAACTGGGGCGCATACTTTTCAAGGCACTCAATCAGTTAAAAGGCAGTGCACTCAAGGTATCGCAATTGCTGAGCATGGAAGCCGATTTTTTGCCCGAAGGCATACGCCGTGAACTGGCCAAAGGCTGCCACCAGGTCACGCCTTTGAATCGTGCACTGATCCATAAAGTTTTTCAACGTGAATTCGGGCAGGCACCAGAACATTTGTATGCACAGTTTGATGCGCACGCCTTTGCCGCAGCCAGTCTGGGGCAGGTACATCATGCGCAACTGGCAGATGGCCTGCAACTGGCGGTCAAGGTGCAATACCCAGGCATTGCCGCAGCCATAGGCAGTGATTTGCGCATGTTGCGCGGTATCTTTCAAACCATGACCATAGGCACCACTATCTTGCCACGCAAGGAAGTGATAGACCGCTTCATGAATGAGCTGGAAGTCAAGCTGGGTGAAGAGCTGGATTATGAACATGAAGCAACACAGCTGCACTGGTTTGGTCAACATGTAAATTTGCCCGGCATCGTCATCCCCAAATGCATAGACGCCATGTCCAGCAAGCGCATCCTGACGATGGAAAAGCTCAATGGCCTGCACCTGGATGCCTGGCTGGCGACAGCGCCGGATCAGGCACAGCGCAATCATTTCGGGCAATTGCTGTTTGACTGGTTCTGGTTCAGTGTTTGCCAATTGGGCCGCGTACATGCTGACCCGCACCCGGGCAATTTTTTATTCATGCCGGATGGACGTCTGGCGGTACTGGATTTTGGTTGTACCAACAACATATCCAGCACCTGTTCCAATGCCATGGCCAGCAGTTGGCGTGCCTTGCTGATGACGGATGAAACCGAACGCAATCGCCTTTTGCGCCTGGCCTATATTGACCTGGGCCTGTTTTCTGATGCAGTCACGCAAAATGAATTTGATACAGGCGTCATACCGGCACTGGCAGAATTGCATGCCTGGAAGATAGAAGCCTTTCAAAGCACGCACTTTGACTTCAGCAACAAATCGCCCTACCCCAAAACCATCAATGTCCAGCACAGCAAGGTGCTGGCAGGTATTTTGGCTGGCTGGCATGAAGACGTGCCGTATTTTGATCGCGCCTATCTGGGCCTGATGAATATGCTGAAAAAAATGGGCGCTATCGTCAACACGGATATCGCCTGGACGCGATCACAGCCATACGCCCAATGTGGAGTATCAATATGAAAAACAATGTCATGGAAACCAGGGTTCCCAGCAATAGCAAAATCGCGGAAGACCTGCCAGGTGCTTATTTTTATGATTGCTATCAAATGCCATTTGATCATACTGAATTAAGCGCCATGCAAATCTATATGGATACCTTTGCACGGACACCAGCCTGGGTCAATGCCCTGATGGGTGTACGCAATCGTGTGGTCGGCTTGTTTGGTTTGAAAAACCTGGGCGGGATGAAGGCGCTGAATAAAAACAAGCCGGCTGAAGCCTATCAGGTAGGCGACCGCGCAGGGATATTCTCATTGGTGTACAAGTCAGACGAAGAAGTCATATTCTGCGACTCTGACAAGCATCTGGATGTCAAAGTTTCGGTGTCAAAGCAGATCAGGGATGGTCAACCCAGCATTGCTGTTACCACTATTGTGCATGTACACAATAATCTGGGGCGGGCGTATATGCTGTTCGTTGGCCCGGCGCACAAAGTGATTGCACCAGCGGTATTATCCAGAGCATAAGTTTCCATCATCTCTGAGATGAGAGGTAAATCATATACGTATTTTCCACCATCTTTTTTGTCATGCAATTGTCATAAATCTCTACTAAGATGAAATCACTAAAACAAAAGAGAAAAGGAGATTAAAGACTATGCTAAGTCAATTAAAACAAAAATATCAGATGCTGCGTGCAGCACATATCACCGAGTTGTCAGCTTACAAGCGTCAGTTAAGTGAAGTTCCCAATGCAGTGTTTTTGTATTGGCAGGCAAAAGCAAAATATGAATTCCCCGGCATCCCCAGTGATGCCATTTTTTTTGCCCGCGCCACTGAAGGGCTGATGATGTTCTTCGATTATGTCCGCCGCAGCAATCAGCCCTGTGCCCTGCCATCCAAGGCGGCTGACTCGGTCTGGCATGCCTGGAACAGCTGGTCATCCATCCATCTGGATAATTTCTGTATCAAGCACTTTGGCCGTGCGATACCGCATGTTGAAGCAACACAGATGGCCAACGAAATGGATATCGCACTGGCCAACTGCCTGATCACGGCACAACTGGCAGAACGCCACGTTCCCGGCAGCTCATCCCTGCCACGCCTGTTTGCCCTGGACCGTAAATTGCACATGCCAGAAGGGTATTCTTACTTTGCCACCTCCTTACGGATAGGTTTTCGGCACATGAATGCGCGGGGTACAGACAAAGGCAAAGCCATCTACCCGGAAAGCTTCGATGCCGCTCAACTACTGGCAGCCGGCTTGATTTCAAACCTTGCGTATGAGGAAATGATGAAGAAGCAAGCGAAAGCGGCCAGTACTGGCTCGTCGTGCGGTGGTGGTAGCTGTGGTAGCGGCGGCAGTAACGCAAGCTGCGATGCTGGCATTGGTGGTTGCGATGCAGGCGGATCAAGCTGCGGCAGCAGTTGTGGTAGTGGCTGCGGTGGGGGCTGCGGTGGCAGCTAAGCCGCGCAAAAGAATATGAGATTCTGCCCATTGCAAAGCGAATATCAATCCGATCAACATTCAATCAAAATACAATCATTCTCATGAGTAAAACCTGAAGTGCTGCGCAATTTCAACACGAAATTTCACTCGAAATCATGGCGCAAGGTACACTGATTGTTTTTTGCACTATCGATCACATGCCGTCATATTTCACTGCGCTCTTCCAACGTTCATCCAGACTGACGGTCTGCCTGCTGTTCGGCATTGCCACTCTGCCAGCCATGGCAGCAATCAATCTCAACGATACGATTCCGGTCAATCCGGCATTGACGCTGGGCAAGCTTGAGAATGGCCTGACCTACTATATTCAAAAGAATGACACGCCACGCAAGAAAGTGGAGTTGCGTCTGGTCGTGAAAGCGGGTTCGGTGCTGGAAGATGATGATCAGCAGGGGCTGGCGCATTTCACCGAGCATATGGCGTTTAACGGGTCTACCCATTTCAAGAAAAACCAGCTTATTTCCTACCTGCAATCTATCGGTGTGAAATTTGGTGCGGATCTGAATGCCTTTACCAGTTTCGATGAAACCGTCTATGTACTACCGATACCGACCGACAAAAAAGCCTATCTGAAAACCGGCTTCCAGGTGTTGGCCGACTGGGCCCAGGGCGTCAAGATGACAAATCCGGATATCGATAAGGAACGCGACATCATCCTGGAAGAAGCGCGTCTGGGTAAAGGTGCAGATGACCGCATGAGCAAGCAATTACTGCCCGAAGTATTTAACGGTTCCAGATATGCCGATCGCTTGCCCATAGGCAAGGAAGACATCATCAAAACCTTTAAATATGATGCGCTGCGCCGTTTTTACCGCGACTGGTATCGCCCGGACCTGATGGCAGTCATCGTCGTGGGTGATATTGATCCGGCAGAAGGTGAGCAAATGGTACGCGAGTATTTCTCGGGCCTTAAAAATCCTGTGCCGTCACGCCCTCGCCTGCCGGTCACCATCCCTAAAAACGTCGATTCCAAGGCCCTGGTGATTACCGACAAGGAAGCAACCAACAACTTGCTGATGATACGTTACCCTCTGCAAGCCATCGCCCCACGTCTGACCATAGGTGATTACCGGCAGGATATTATCAAGAGCGTCTATAAATCCATGCTCAACAGACGCCTGAGCGCGCTGACAGAACAGGCGCAACCGCCTTTCCTGGGGGCATCTGCCGGCACTGAGCAGGTCGTGGAAGGTTATGAATCCTTCATGTCCGCCGCGGTTTTGTCACAATCGGGTATATCGGCGGCGATGAATGCCCTGGTACAGGAAAAAAACAGTATCCGCCGCTTTGGCTTCACCATTGCCGAGTTTGAAAGAGCAAAGAAAATCGAGGCGCGCGAATACGAAACCATGTACAACGAGCGCAATAACTCGCTGTCTTCCAGTTTCGCCAGTGAATACATACGCAATTTCCTGCATGCAGAACCCATTCCCGGGCTGAAAAATGAGTATGCCTATTTCAAGGAATTTTATGAAGGCATCACGCTGGAAGAACTCGATCAGTATGCCAGGAAGGCGACCCCGGATGACAGCACCAAACTGGTGTTTTATGTAGGATCCGACAAGGCAGGTGAAATCGTTCCCGGTACAGCTGATTTGCTGAGATTTGCCAGCCAGGCAGAAAATCGCCCCATCCAGGCCTACAAGGAAAAAGAATCAAGAAGCGCGCTGATGAATAGCCCGCCCGCTGCGGGCACGATCGTGTCTGAAAAAGAAAACAAACTGCTGGGTCTGACTGAATTGGGCTTGTCGAATGGTGTCAAGGTCATCCTCAAGAAAACTGATTTCAAGAGCGACCAGATCTTGATGAGCGCACGACGCTTCGGTGGCATGTCTGTGTATGGTGACCAGGATTTTTACAATGCCTGGTATGCCAATCCTATCGTCTGGGAAATGGGCATGAGTAACTTCAGCGCCAAGGATGTGCAGGAAACACTGGCCGGTAAATATGCCACCGTCAGAACTTCCATCGACAATTACACTGAAAATTTCGGTGGCACATCCAGCAATGACGATCTTGAATCCATGCTGCAACTGCTGTACCTGCGCATGACCAGCCCACGCAAAGACAAGGTCTTGTACCAGTCTTTCATCAATACCCAGAAAGAGCTGGCACGCAACTCATGGGCGCGCCCGGAAACCATTTTTTCTGATGCGGTTGTCACTGCACTGTATCAAAACCATCCGCGTGTCATGCGTCAGGCCAAGGTCGAAGATTTTGACAGGCTGGACCTGGAACGCAGTATGGAAATCTTCCAGGACAGATATGGCAGTGCCAAAGACCTGACCTTCATTTTTGTCGGCAGTTTTGATCTCGACAAAATCAAACCACTGATCGCCACCTACCTGGCCAGCCTGCCTGCGACAGATATCAAGACCGGCTATCAGGATCTGAAAATCCAGCCGGTACGCGGCATCGTCAAAAAAGATGTCAAGGTTGGCAGTGAAGCGAAAAGTATCATATCCATCAGCTTTACCGGACCAGCCATCTATTCAAGGGAAGAAAATACCCGCTTCCATGCCATGCTGGACGTGCTGAACCTGAAGATCATCGATGTCATACGCGAAAAACAGGGCCTGATTTATAGCGGTGGCGTCAATGGTTCGATACAAAGAATCCCGCAGATGCAATATGGCATAGACATCGATTTGCCTTGCAGTCCAGACAATGTGAACAAGGTCATCGCCGCCATGTTTGCCGAGATACAGAAACTGCAAACAGCAGGCCCTTCAGCAGAAGATGTCAACAAGGTCAAACAGGCCTGGCTGCAAGACCACCAGGTTGACTTGCGCAGCAATGAAAGCTGGCTGGATCATCTGCAAACGGCAACCCTGTACCAGACTGATCCTGAATCGATATTAACGACAGAAAAACGCATCAAGGCGGTCAATGCCAACCAGATCAAGGATGCCGCCAATCGTTATTTCAATATGCAAAATTATGTACAGGTGGTCTTGTATCCGGAAGATAAAAAAGATAAATAGACACTGTTCAGTCCTTGAAAAAATAAAGCCGGGCTTGCAAGCAAGCCTGGCTTTTTTACATGCTGCGAATTACTGATCGCAACCATAATGCACTCAATTGAACGAGAACGTGTAGTTCACATCCACCGCCGATTCAGTACCTGTGCGTCCAATAATGCTGACCCTGCGCGTCAATTGCCAACTGAGTTTGATACCGCCACTGGCATCTGCCAGACCACGTTCTATCGACAAAACCAGGCCCGGCATCAGGCGCTTGCCGACGCTGACCACCTGGTCGGTACTGGTGGTGGTATTGCCGGTAGAGCCAGCCACGGTTTGCCCCGGCAGGCGGGTCGTATTATTGGCGGATGATGAACCGATGGAAAATTCATCAAAGCCCAGGCCCTGCACGATATCACGCGGTACATTGCGGCTGCCGTCACCACCGAATATGGCCGATGCAGCCGACATCAGCAAAGATGCATCACTGCCAGCCAGTTGATCAGCGCCGCGTCCCAAAACCAGCCATGACAATTTTTCAGCATCCGGCACCGCGGGTTCAGACACCAGGCGAACTTGTGGTGCGGCGACGGTGCCGACAATTTCTACCCCTGCTTCTACCGCCAGGCCACGGCGTAAGGCGCGGATATTCAAACCTGGATTGGCCGGTGGCCCCTGGAAGTTCAAGATACCACGCTCTATCGCCAGTTGCTGCCCATATCCCTCATACGCGCCTCTGACGGTACTGATGGAGCCTGTTGCCTGCAAGGGGCTGCCGTCGATGGAGCGTAGCCGCAGACTGCCTTCCAGCCCTGTATCGAGCCCACGTCCGACAAACACAAAGCGTGGCCCCATGTCGAAACTGACATCAACACGGGTCTTCAAACCTTTTTTCGGTGCTTCGCTGTCATTGGTCTTTACTGCCAGCTTATCGCTCTTGCGGGTCACCACCACATCGCTGGACAAGCTTGGCGGCGGCATTTTAGGCAGTTTGAAATAGGCGCCGTCGGTATCCACCTTGCCGGTCAGGCTCCAGATATTATTGGCTTCGACGATATCAGCCTTGCCGGACACCACCAACCATCTGTCCTTGCGCTGCAACAGGGGGAAATGCTGCCACTGCGCCCGTATGCTGCCGGTTTCCTTGCCCATGTCGATATCGCCACTGGCTTTGAATTCACCTTTTTGTCCAACCAGTTCCATGCCTTGCAACAGCGCATGGCGTGGCACACTGGTAATGGTATTGGAAAACTGCAGGTTGCTGACCTTCAGGTGGGTGTCTTCAATTTGTGCATCCAGGCTGCCATTTGGCAACAATAAACCCTCGGCGGCGAAGGCGACTTCCAGCTCGCGACCTGTCAGGTCAGCGCGGTAAGCAGGTTTGCCTACGGTGCCCATCAGCCGCGCATCGACATTCAGCTTTCCTTTCAGTACCAGGCCAGGATTGATCCACGGTCCCAGCCATTGCAGATCAGGTATTGCTGCCGTGGCCTGGCCATTCAAAGCTGCCGACGGGGCAATGGTCCAGGCACCATCCTGTTTGCTCAACAAGGTGTTGGCCTTGACTTTCCAGCTACCCAGGCGTGCGCCTTCCGCATTCATGGTCAATGCCAGGTTTTCGCCATCGGTGCCGGCCACTAAACCACCGACCATCATCTGCAATTGCAGGTCGCGTATGCCCAGGGCGACAGAATTGCCTGTACCATCCGGATCGTTGAAACGCAAATCACCGCTCTGGCGCTGTATTTTAATCTCGCCCTGCGCATGATCACGCAGTTGCAAATCCCATTGCGCGCTCAGTTTCAGGTTGCCGGTAACGGCGTATTGCGGTCGCACCAGATTGGCAATATCAATCACCCTGACATCGGTGATACGGCCTTTGGTTTTCAGTGCAGCGGGTGTCCATTCCAGTTCTTCCAGCACCAGGCTGCCCAGTTCACTATGCAATGACAAGGCACCCAGGCGCACTGACTGTGAGGACAATTGCAGGGGAGCGCTGCCCTGCATTTTTACATCCGGCTTGCCATTCAGGCTGAGTGCCTGCAACTGGCCATTCCAGCTCCAGCCCTGCGCATTTTTTGCATCCGGCTGCATGCTGCCATTCGCCCCCAGGCCAAAGGTCTGGCGATTCGGGAAGGTACTTTCCAGCGTGATGGTATGGGCATCACGCCTGCCCTTCAGTTGCAGACGCAGTTCGCTTATCTTGTCTGCTGCTACCTGTGCTTTGACCTGTGCTGGCGTTGGCACTGGTACTGACGCTGATGCCTGTGTTGACGCCTGTGTTGAATTAGTGGCCACAGGACTAACGCTAAAGTCAGGCAAATCGCCACCAATATGGCTGGCCACGATGTCGCCGTCAAAATTACCCTTGCTGCCATTGTCCAGGTTCAGCCTGGATTTAAGCTGGGCGATCGTCCATTCGCGGCTGCCGTATTTAATACGCAATTGCTGGGCCTGCGCGTCCAGACTACCTGCCGGCTCAGCAAACTTGCCACGCAGGCTGATATCGGCTTTCAAGGCACCGTTCAGTGCCAGTTGCCAGTTACTCAGCAAGGGATTGAAATGATTCAATTCCGGCGCATCCAGATTCAGTTTCAGCACATCATCTGCGGCACCCCAGTTACCCTGTCCCGTCAGGGTATTTTTACCCCAGTGCAGGTCTAGCTGTTTGATACGCACTTGCTGGTCCTGCAGCCATTGCAGGTCGAGACTGGATTGCACTGCCTGCCCCGCATATTGACCTTGCAGTTGCGGCACGCTGATTTGCAGATTGAGCCGTGGTGAGATTTCTCCCTGCAAGCTGATGGCCGCCTGCAGGTTGCCGGCGGGCGTGGCTATCCAGCGAGCCGGGTCAAAATTGCTGAGATTGGCCTTGAGTTTGAATGCCTGCTTGCCAGAAAAAGCAATATCCCCAGATCCCTGCAAATGGGCATCTTCTGCCTGTAGATCAAATTTGTCGAGACTAAACAATTGCGTCACACCGTGGTAAGTGGCATCTGCCTTCAGGCTGGCTTTGGTGTCCGTCAATTGGGCCTGCAAGTGGATGATTTTGTCCTTGTCAGTCTGGGCAGAAAGCTTGCCTTTGATCTGGCTGGCATGCAGGCGCTGGTCTATCTGCGCCAAATCCACATTGGACAAGCTCAGTTGCACATCCGCCGCCAGTTCAGCATTAGCCCAGCTCAGGCGTGCATCGCCCTGCAACTTGCCATTGCCATTCAATTGCACGGCCAGCCCCTGCAAGGCCAGGCGATCAGCTTCCAGTTGCAGCCTGGCAGTCAGTGACTGTACTGGCAAGCCCTGTTTGTTGATGGCTGCGGCCTGCGCATTGCTGGCACTGACATCGCCCGTCAGTACGAAGCCGGTCGCATTTTTGTCACCTACCGGTTTCAGCCTGGCCAGCAAACGCAAATCAGCCTGCGGTGCTGCTGCCTGCCAGGCAGCCGGATTAAAATGCTGGATATCCAGATTCAACTGACGTAAATACGGTGCATCAAAAGGCGTCAGACTAGCCTGGGCCTGCCCCTGCAATTGTGCATTGTGCTGATTCTGTTCTGCGGCCTGGGCTTGCAATGCCAGTTGCAATTCTTGCAGACTGCCAGATACGCTGCCCTTCAATGCCAATGCCGGTATGTCTTGCTGTACCTGTCCCTGCAGGCTGAACTGGCCATTCAGTTTATAAGGACGCAGGCTGGCCAGTGAGGATTGCATTTCTGCCCGTCCCCATGGGCTGGTCACACCGGCCACCAGCCGGTATTGCCGGTCCTGGAAATGCAGACTGCCACTAAGTGCGCTCAGCACCAGGGTTTCGCGCTGTTTGCCATCTTCTGACAAGGTCGCAATATACAAATGTCCGAGCGCCAGCTTGTGTGCATCCAGGGTAAATGGCAGGCTGAGATCAATCGGCAATTTGGCCGGGTCTTTGCCAGGCAGACTGGCAATGCGCAATGAACTGGCTTGCAGGCGTGGAATATCCACCTGCTGACGCCACAAGGCAGCAGGACGCCATTGCAGGCTGACGGCATTCGCCTCGATCACCAGCGTCTTGCTTTTATAGCTGAACTTATCGATGGCCAGATCATCTCCCACCGCACCTTTGATGCCTTCAAATTGCAGGCTGCCGCCACTGATTTTTTCGGTGACTGCCAACAAGCTTCTGGTGCCTGATTCCGTCTTGCTGGCCCAGGTGAGCAGGATGGTCAGAGTCACAGCCAGCAACAGCAAAAACAGACAGGCCGCCAGCAGCAGACGCGCCAGCACCGAGCGATTTTTTTTGATCTTTGCTGCCGTCGTTTTTGCTTCGGGTGTCGTCATGTCAGAATGCGATCGCGATGGAAAAATCCAGCCTGAATTTTTTGGACTGACGACCATACGCCAGATCCAGTGCTATCGGCCCGGCAGGGGTTTTATAACGTGCCCCCACACCCATGCCCTGGCGCAGATTCAATTCACGCCAGGTATCTGCCGCATTGCCTACATCAATAAATGTGGCTGCGCCCCATTCGGGATACAGCCAGTGTACATATTCTGCGCTGGCGGTGGTCATGACACGCCCGCCACGGGTACTGGTCGCGTTCTGTATGCCCAGGCTCTGATAGGCATAACCGCGCACGGTCGTACTGCCGCCGGTACGAAACAGATAGTCTTCAGGAATACCATCGCCACTGGTAGAAAATACATTCCCTACTTCAGCACGCAGGATGATGCTGTCATTCTTGCGCACCGGTATCCAGCGCTGGTATTTGCCGTAGACCCGCACGAAACGCTGATCTGACCACAAAGCTTTTTCTGACACAGCCAGATCCAGTTGATATATCTCGCCCTTGCGCGGATCAAACGGCTGATCAACATCACGCCAGGTCCAGCCCACGCTGGCGACCAGCGCCCGGTGGAATTCATCGGGGGTGTCGGCAACTGTCAGTTTTTCCCGGACGACATTTAAACCCAGACGCTGTTCCAGATGACCACGTGTACTGGTCCGCTTGACACCCAAAGACTGGCGGTTGGTCAGCACACCGGAAATATCCTCGCGTTCTATCAGCACACCGAAAGAATCCAGATAATTATTTTCACGCGGCGGTAAATAGATGTCGGCGTATCCCAGTTGACGGCGCTGCTCCAGCCTTACCGCGCTGCGTAAATCCCAGGCCTTGCCAAGGATATCGCGATCACGATAGGCAACTTCACTGCGATAGCCGGTATTGGTGCTGTAACCCAGACCAAAGCTCAGGTCACGCGCCTGTCGTTCCACCACGTTGACATCTACTGGTACCGCATTGGCTTTCTCAGGATCGGGGTCGATACCCACGGTAACAGTGGCAAAGTAAGGTGAATTCTGCAAGGCGCGCTGAAAATCCAGCAGACGCGAGCGTGAATACGGCTCACCCTTTTTAGGCGCCTGGTAACGGTCTATCAGCCATGAGGGATAGCGCTGCATGCCGGTAACCCGGACGTCACCCAGGGTGAACACCGGGCCACTGTCTACATCGACCTGCAAGATGCCACGATGTTCATCGGCATCTATTTTGGCTTCGCTAGATGTCAGCGCTGCTGCCGCATAGGCATCGGCACGCAAGCTTTCCAGCAACTGGTTTTTGGCATCGGTCCAGTCAGCTTCACGAAATGGTTGCCCGACTGCCAGTCCCCAGTCTTCCTGTAAGGCACGCCTGCGCTTGATCGATGGCTGATCGCCGGCATCTATGGCATCAGCCATCGGGCCCAGCACTTTAAGCGAGACATTCTCAATGACGGTACGCTCGCCAGCATTTACCGTCACGTGTATCAGTTTGGCAGTGCCTG
This sequence comes from Undibacterium sp. Ji49W, assembly GCF_049340205.1. Lineage (NCBI taxonomy): Bacteria > Pseudomonadati > Pseudomonadota > Betaproteobacteria > Burkholderiales > Oxalobacteraceae > Undibacterium > Undibacterium sp. Ji49W. The sequence continues at coordinate 169,232 of NZ_JBMPOW010000017.1, forward strand.
CGGGGGTATCTGTGCTATCGAGATTATCGAACTGTATCTCAGGCGAAAAATAGCCCTCCGTTGCCAGGATACCGCTGATATCCAGACGCAGTTTTCGTATCAGCCCAGGGGTAATGTTTTGTGCATCGGCGCTGGCAGCAAATTCGGGAATATGCTGCCTTAACAAATCCGCCCACACGGCCTTGGGGGCCTGCAATTGCAAGCGCCCACTGCTGGCCCTGACGATAGTATCAGTATCGATGTCGGCATTGTCTTGTGCTGGAACGATTGCAGGCGCAACCGTGCTTGAAGGGGCAGGCGCGACCACCGGTGTTGCCACCTGCTGCGCCCTGACCTGCCCTGTGCCAATCAACCCAAGGGCACACCATATTGCAAGAGAAGTACGCAGTGTCATCTGCATCAGTGATCGCTCACTTGGTTGCCAGTCCAACACGATTGATACCCAGCTTCTTCGCTTCTGAAATCACTTGTATGACTTCATCATAGAGCATGCCCTTGTCGGCCGAAACCAGCACCGACAGTTCAGGTTTGGCATCATGGAACTCACGCAGTTTCTGCATCAGTTGCTTGCGGTCTTTTGCTTCTTCCTTGCTGTCCTGGCGATTATTGCCGTTGTTGCCGGCCTTGCTGTTGATGCTGATGGTAGAAGGCGCATCCGGGCGCAAGGTAATTTCTATGTAATCGGTTGGTGGTTGTGTCGATTGTCCGGCTGTCGGCAGATTGATAACGCTGGGATTGGTCATTGGTGCGCACACCATGAAAATCACCAGCAGCACCAGCATCACGTCGATGTAGGGAACGACGTTGATTTCTGCCTTGAATTTGCGTTTACGTTCGCCTCGCAGGGTACTCATGCTGACCTCTTTCCTCTTAGCGTGACTGACGCTGGAGGATATTCGAGAATTCCTCGATGAAGGTTTCAAAACGAATCGCCAGCCTGTCGATGTCGTGCGAATAGCGGTTGTACGCCAGCACCGCCGGTATCGCTGCAAACAGGCCGATGGCCGTTGCGATCAGGGCTTCGGCAATACCTGGTGCCACCGCAGCCAGCGTCGCCTGCTGCACATTGGCCAGGCCACGGAAAGAATTCATGATGCCCCAGACCGTACCAAACAAACCGATGTACGGCGAGACGGAACCGACCGATGCCAGAAAGGACAGATGGGATTCCAGCAAGTCCATTTCACGCTGGTAAGAAGCACGCATGGCACGGCGTGCACCGTCCAGCATGGCACCGGCATCCAGCGACGCCTTGTTGGCGGTTTTCACCTTATGGTATTCGCTCATGCCGGCTTCAAAAATACGTTCCAGCGCGCCTGTCGTATCACGACCCGTGCGACGATTACTGGTAGCCGCCGCATACAAATCCACCAGATTGCCGCCAGACCAGAAATTGCGTTCGAATTCTTCCGTCTGCCCACGCGCTTTTTTGATGGCAAACATTTTACTGAAGATATATGTCCAGCTGGTCAGGGATACGCCCAACAGCAACAACATGACCAGTTGCACCAGGATGGAGGCATTGGTAATCAGGCTTAAAAATGAGAGATCTTGGGTAACAGTCATATTGAATCAAGTAAAAAACAAAAAACGTAAGCCTGATGGCATGCTGCAATCCGTCAGGCGGATATTCTTCAGGCAATCTTTGCCAGGACATCGGCAGGAATGGCCGCCGGACGCACGTTCGCCTTATCCACGCAGCCCACCTTGATCTTGCCGCTGGCCAACAGGCGTTCGCCGCACCAGGCCTGCTGCTCGAACTGTACTGATGCCCTGCCCAGCTTTTCGACTACAACCGTCAGCCTAAGTTCATCATCCAGTCTGGCAGGTGCATGATACTCGACTGCCGTGGCTTTGACGACAAACATCAATCCCTGCTGGTCAGCCATATTCTGCTGGTTCACACCGGCTGCGCGTAACCATTCGGTCCGTGCGCGCTCAAAAAACTTCAGATAATTGGCATAAAAAACGATACCACCGGCATCGGTATCTTCATAATAGACCCGCACTTGCCATTCAAACGGTTTGCTCATGGTGTAAAACTTTAGCGGGAAATGAGTGGACTACAACAAACTACAGCAATCCACTGGAAAAGTTATCATAGAAATCATCATTGTAAACTGCTTCTGCAGTGAACGACTGAAACCATGCTGATCTGCTATTGAATCAACATGGTTACGCATCACAAAAGCCATCCGGCCATCAGGATGTGGTGCGCTTGATGGTCAATGGGCCATATCCCTGGCAGGTCGGCATCATTTCTATATGATTGATGTTCACATGCGACGGCAAGGTGGCAATCCAGTAAGCCGTTTCAGCAATATCGATGGCTGTCAGCGGTACGGTGCCCTCGTAGACCTTGGCTGCGGCATCATCATTGCCACGGTAGCGCACATTCGAAAATTCGGTGCCGCCACACAGGCCAGGGGCAATATTCGTCGCTCTTACGCCGGTACCAACCAGGTCAGCCCGCAGGTTCTTGGTAAATTGATCAACAAAAGCCTTGGTAGCGCCATATACATTGCCACCCGGATACGCCGTGGAACCGGCAATCGAGCCAATATTGATGACCAGACCACTGCCACGGGTCACCATGTCGGGCAAAATAGCACGGGTCACCGTCACCAGCCCCTTGGTATTGGTGTCTATCATGGTGTCCCATTCATCCTGTGAGGCCAGATGCGCAGGTTCAGTGCCGAGAGCAAGGCCGGCGTTGTTGACCAGTACATCAATTTGCTTCCAGTCTTGCGGCAAGCCATCCAGCGCCTGGCGGATAGAATCCTTGCTGGTGACATCCAGCGTGACCGGCAATAAGGCCGCGCCAAGTTCAGCCTGCAATGCGGCAAGTCGTTCTGCGCGACGGGCGGCAGCAATCACCTTATGGCCCTGGACGACAAACTTGCGCGCCATTTCTTCGCCAAAACCGGAACTTGCGCCTGTAATCAATACGATCATGCTGATTTCCTTCAATGTGATGGATGAATACCGGCATTTTAATGCACATGCAGCATTTACGATGGACAGGCATGTATTTGGCAGGCTTGCACTTGCCCATTCAAACGTCATCACGTAAAATCCATGCACCATTTCGTCTCACGTGACTGGCGAAACGGCCGAACCTGCACTGCAGGGTATGCAGAATACGCATCACACCGGCCAAAGATGGAGATCCATCGGGAAGCGTGAGATTTCGGAGTCAACCTGACTCCAGCCGTGCGCCTGGGTAGCCTGATGGTAAAAGCAATGAGGCTGCCCCCTATCCGTTTCAGACACCTCATTGACATCAATCAATTGTTTATTAACAGGAATAATCAGGAACCGCCATGTTTGCAAAAAATCATACCCTCGCCAACGTAGATCCAGAACTGTTTGCTACGATACAAAAGGAAAACGTCCGTCAACAAGAACATATCGAGTTGATCGCGTCTGAAAACTATTGCTCCCCAGCCGTCATGGAAGCTCAGGGCTCCCAACTGACCAACAAATATGCCGAAGGCTATCCAGGCAAGCGCTACTACGGTGGTTGCGAACACGTGGACGTGGTCGAACAACTGGCGATTGACCGTTTGAAGCAATTGTTCAATGCCAATTTCGCCAATGTACAGCCAAACTCGGGCTCGCAGGCCAACCAGGGCGTGTTCTTTGCCCTGTTGAACCCGGGCGATACCATCATGGGCATGAGCCTGGCTGAAGGCGGCCATCTGACTCACGGCATGCCTTTGAACATGTCCGGCAAATGGTTCAACGTCGTTTCTTACGGTCTCAACGCAGAAGAAGATATCGACTACGATGCCATGGAAAAACTGGCGCGTGAAACCAAACCAAAACTCATCATCGCTGGTGCATCTGCATTTGCGCTTCGTATCGACTTTGAACGCTTCTCAAAAATTGCCAAAGAAGTTGGCGCCTACTTCATGGTTGACATGGCCCACTATGCTGGCCTGATTGCTGCTGGCGTCTATCCAAATCCGGTACCGTTTGCTGACGTGGTGACATCCACCACCCATAAGAGCCTGCGCGGACCACGTGGCGGCATTATCCTAAGCAATGACGAAGCAATTGCCAAAAAAATCAATTCTTCCATCTTCCCTGGTATCCAGGGTGGTCCGCTGATGCACGTCATCGCCGGTAAAGCAGTAGCGTTCAAAGAAGCCCTGTCGCCAGAATTCAAGGCTTACCAGGAACAAGTTGTTAAAAATGCGGCAGCCCTGGCAACTACCCTGACCGAACGTGGCCTGCGTATCGTTTCTGGTCGCACGGAATCGCACGTCATGCTGGTTGATCTGCGTCCTAAAGGTTTGACAGGCAAAGAAGCAGAAGCCATCCTCGGTTCTGCCCACATTACCTGCAACAAAAACGGTATTCCGAATGACCCGCAAAAACCAATGGTCACTTCCGGTATCCGTCTGGGCAGCCCGGCCATGACGACACGCGGCTTCAAAGAAGCTGAAGCAGTAAAAGTCGGTAACCTGATTGCAGACATACTTGAAAATCCGCATGATGCCGCCACCATTGAACGTGTGAAAGCCGGTGTCAAAGCACTGACAGATGCTTTCCCGGTCTACGAAGCATAATTCAGCGAAATAAAACGCCACTCCATGAGTGGCGTTTTTTAAACTTTAGGCTAACTCTATGAAATGCCCTTTCTGCCACAATGACGATACCCAGGTTATCGATACCCGTGTTTCAGAAGAAGGCAATGTGATCCGCCGCCGTCGCCGCTGCGCCGATTGCGATAAACGATTTACGACCTATGAACGGGTCGAACTGGTGATGCCCGTCATCGTCAAGAAAAACGGTAGCCGCACCGAATACGAAACCGCCAAACTGCGCGCCAGCCTCATGCTCGCCTTGCGCAAACGCCCGGTTTCTGCAGAAGCTGTTGAAACAGCAATCCAGCGCATAGAAGAAAAACTGCTCTCCAGCGGTGAACGCGAAGTCATGTCCGGCCACGTCGGCGAACTGGTCATGCGCGAATTAAAACGCCTGGATAAAATCGCCTACATCCGTTTTGCATCTGTCTACAAAAGCTTCGAAGATGTATCGGAATTTGCAGAGGCGATACAGGAAGTCAAGAAGAGCTAAGCTCTTTTAACCTCGCCTGATACAAATTTCAATGGAGCTTCGGCTCCTTTTTTATTATCTGTCGGATCGTAAAAGCTGCAAGACCGATAACCACACAGACACAGAGTCACAGAGAAATGAAAGAGGATCTGGCAGTGTGAAGCAGCCCCTCACCAGCACAGAGACTCGCTTACAAAAGAGTTAGCCTTAAATTCGTCGCTCCAGCGCAGGCTGGAGCCTGGAGTCGTTGTTTGAAGCGCCGTGCGGTGTGATCAGGATACGCTTGAGCGCCAGGAGAGCGGTGCGCGCAGCGCACCCTACGCATTGAAGAAGCGCTACGTTCTTGAAGTTGTTTTACGCGGTGATATTCCGTCCGCGCAAAAGCAAAACCCCCACTCATTAACTGAGCGGGGGTCTGCGGAATAAAAGCCTGACGATAACCTACTTTCACACTGGTTGCAGCACTATCATTGGCGCGTAATCGTTTCACGGTCCTGTTCGGGATG